>WFMN01000160.1 GCA_015489095.1 Mariprofundaceae bacterium
CCGGCTATCGTTTGCCATCGCCTGAGCCAACCCCTCCTGAATCGCTTGGGCATAGCTTCGTTCGCGTTGCGAACTCGCCGCGTTACGCATAGACGCCCCTTGCGCCATCCTGTAAGGTTGGCGTGGGAGAGGCAATCGCCCAATCAAAGGCTTGGGCGATCTCTCCCGCGATCGATTGATGGAGTTGATCGAGTTGTGCTTCGCTGACCGCGCCATCGCTCAACAGTTGCCGGCGGCAACGAAGCAGCGGATCGCTGGCGCGACCGGCTTCGATCGCCTCGGCGCTACGATACCCCAAGGCGTCGTCAACATCCGGTCCGCAATGTTCCCGCCAGCGGTAGGTGGTTGCTTCGATAAAGCAGGGACCTTCACCTGTTCGCGCGTGCGCGACCGCCTTTTGCGCCGTGTGATGAACCCACGCGAGGTCATTGCCGTCACCATGGAATGTGTTGCATCCGTGGGCGTTGGCGATCGCGTGGATCGGGCGATCGGGCTGCCGATCCCGCAGCGGGGTATAGACCGAGCAGTCGTTGTTTTCGCAAACAAAGATGATCGGCAAATGGTGGAGCACGGCAAAGTTCATGGATTCGTGCAAGACCCCCTCTTCAAAACAGCCATCTCCGAAGAAGAGACAGGTGACATCCCGTTCATGCTTGAGCTTCGTTGCCCATGCCGCGCCGACGGCGACAGGGATGGTGCCGCCCACGATGGGCGTCGCCCCCATGAATCCGACCTCGGTGTCAATCAGATGCATGGAGCCGCCCCGACCGCCGCAGCATCCTGTTGTGCGTCCGTAGAGCTCCGCGATCAACGATTTGAGATCTCCCCCCTTGGCTAGGTAGTGTCCATGCGCGCGATGGTTGCTATAGACCCGGTCACGCCGTTGAAGTGATGCGCACACGCCCACGGCGATCGCCTCTTGCCCGATGCAAAGGTGCATCGGGCAGCGCATCTGCTGCTCGGCGTAACGATCCGCCAACGCCTCTTCCACCATGCGGATTCGCAACATGCTTGCATACAGCTTGATCATGTTGCCTCTCTCCAAGAGGCGTCTTGGTCGATCATGGTATCCACCATCTTTCCCATGTGGTGCGTTATGCAGTAATCCCGTATGTTTTGCACATATGTTTGATAATTTTGGCGATTCTGTTCGATGATTTCGGGTAGTTTCCCAATTTCATCTTCTGACACCACAATGCCCACGCCGTTGTCGATGACAAAGTCGCGTACCGCTTGTAGCCCATCGACAACGATGACCGGCAGCCCGAGCTCCATGTAGGTAAACAGTTTGCTGGGCAGGATATGGCTAAAGTGCATGCCGTTGATCTGCACTCCGTCGAGGGAATAGACCATCAAGCCGAAAGAGAATTGGTGGCTGTGTCGCGCCAGATCCCACGGCATGTATCCATTTTGAAAGGTAAACCGCGTATGTTCCGCCGCCACCTTGGTGAAGAAGGGGTACAATTCATGCAGCGGTCGGCGCGACACATTGGCGGCCGCGGGGTTGATATAGAAGGTCACGGTTTGTGTTCCACGCAGCAGATCCGGCAGGATGGTGTGCATCTTGGCATCTCGGAATGTCGCATCCGGCAAGGCGTCCGGGGGGATTCCACCCACAAAGAGCAGATGCACTTGCTCACCCAGTGTCCTTTTATTGTCGGCCATATACCGCAAGCTGGGGTAACTCGGGAAGGTGATCAGGTTGTTCAAGCGGCAGTCGTCCGTGGTGTACACCTTCAGCCCGGATTTGATGTACGGCATCGTCACCTTGTTGACATGGTTCATGATATATTGCTCGCATCGAAAATCCATCGCCGCCTCGGACTCGGTCAATCCGAAAAGTTCCGCCTTGGCGGGGGCTTCGACGACAAGCCGCGAAAAGTCATTGATATTGCAATATACGGTGCCGTTCGTGATCAGGTGGATGTATGCGGGAAGAAAGTTCCACCCGACCCAAGCCTGGACAAAAAAGGTGGTGCGATCGCACTCCCGCAGCAACTTGAGCTCGGCAAAGGAGTCGTACAGGAGAACATGGTCGTAAAAACCGGCCTCGGTGCCGCCAACCCCCCAGCGGGTGAGCAGGACGGTTTTTCTTCCCTTTGCTTGTAAGGCGGCGCTGACCTTATGGAAAAAGTAGCGCGGACGATCCTCCACGAAGACCCAAGCATCTTGCAGTGCGTCGATGGTGGCGTGATCCAGTTTTACGCCGTGGTCAAGCGCGGCGAGATGCTTTCGGTAGCGGTGCAGTGTGGTGGCGGGGGGGCGCTTGCCCGCAATATGCCGCGCGATAAAGCGATCCAGCACCTCGATGGATAACGGCGCGCTGTCGTTCAGGGGGTCGGCCATAGCCTCTGCATCATCATATGCCCAACGATGAGTTGTATATCCTCGGCGATCTGCATGTCATCAACCGGAAAATGGAGCGGGTGGTCGCAGAGTGTTTTGCACCTTCCCCCTGCGAACCCTAGGATGGAAAACGATGGTAGCTGCATCTGGTTGGCGCGTTGAATCGCCCGAACGATGTTTTCGGAGTTGCCGCTGCCGGACAGCGCCAGCAGCAGGTCGCCCTCTTGCGCGTGCGCTGTCAGCTGGAATGCGAAGATGTCGTCGTAATCGATGTCGTTCGCGACGCAGGTGATGACGGCGCTGTTGCCGGTCAACGCGACCGCCTTGATCCCCCGTTCCGGCTTTCCACCGCCATAGACCAAATCATTGGCGATATGCATGGCATTGGCCGCGCTGCCGCCGTTTCCGCAGATAAACACACGGTTGCCCGATTGTTGGCACGCGACAAGGGCGCGGTACAACGGTTCGGCGGCAGACCAGTCGAACCCCTGAATCGTGTTGGCGAGGCGCTGGCAGTAGCGCTGGCATGGTTCCATCAAGCTAGCGCGCGCCCAGATATTTGAACCAATCCGAGGTGGCCTCCTCAATGGATTGGGGATCCCACACGGGGGCATCTGCCCAATCTTCAATCACATCGAGCATGTTTTGTACTCCCTGTTCAAAGGAGGCGGAGGGTTTCCAGCCCAACAGCGCCTCGATTTTGCGCGTATCGGCAAAGGTGCAGTCCGGCTCCCCCGGTCGTTTGGGGATGTATTGCACATCTCCCCCCAGCAGTTCCACCAGCTTGTTGACGCTGTAGTGGCCTCCGCTGCCCACATTCATGGCCTCCCCCGAAATGTCGGACTCCGCCGCGGCAAGAAACGCGGCCGCGACATCGGTGACATAGGTAAAGTCTCGGCTTTGGGTGCCATCGCCGACAACCGTGAACGGTTTCCCGCGCAACTTTTGGGACAGGAATACCCCGAACACCGCGCCATACGCCCCGCTCGTTCTGGAACGGGGGCCGTAGACATTGAACAGCCGCAACGACACCGACGGGATGTGGTACAGCTGTTCCCAGTGCATCACCAGCTCCTCGCCCATATACTTGGTCAGCGCATAGGGATACTGGGGTTGAATCGGGGCTGTTTCCGGCGTGGGGTAGCGATCCGGGATGCCGTAACTCGATGACGACGCGGCGTAGAGGAACCGTTTCACATCGGCCGCGCGGGCACATTCCAGCACATTCAGCGTGCCGGAGACATTGGTGTGGAAGTACTGCACAGGCTTCTCGATGGATGGGACGATGTCGGCCAGTCCGGCGAGATGAAACACCCAGTCTGGATCACGAAACAGGGGGCGCAATGCCTCAACATCGCGAATATCCGCCTGGTGGAAGGTGAATCTCGGGTGATCGGCGATCTCCCGCAGGTTCCTTAAATTGCCGGAGGTGAGGTTGTCGATGACCCGCACCTCGTGCCCACTGCGTATCAAAAGCTCGGCGAGATGGCTGCCGATAAAACCGGCGCCGCCGGTAACGATTGCTTTCACGGTGTCGTCCTTTGATGTATTGATCCCATCGCAAAAAGTCCGTCCGTGGCCATTCGCGGTTGGAAACCGCTCCTACAGCCGGTAGGAGGGGAATCCTTTCCCCGAACCCGTCCGTGGTCGCAATGACGACTTCTTGCAGAGTTGTCATCAGATAAAGTTGATGTGGGGAACATCGCCCGATTGGAGCTGGAACAGGTAGCGATTGACCTCGTCCATCCTGCAGTTTTTTCTGCATTCATGAATGTCCAGCTCCCTCCGGATGTAGTGGAAGTTGGCCTCGCGTTTTTTTCCTTGCCAGATCTCTTGGAACGATGCCGTATTCAAGTTGCCGTAATTGAATCGGGAATCGAGCAGATAGGCGCTGCAACCGTACACCGATCCATCCGCCATCACATACCCCCAGGCAAACGGGGTGGCGTTGCACTTGGCGTACCGTCCTTCCACGGGTTGCATGTATTTTTTCATGGTGTTATCCCTGAAGATGACATGAAATCGGTCGTTACGAACCGCGGACACGGTTTTCCCCATCGCCAGATAGCGATCATAGTCGATTCCCTCATAGCGGTGCGTATTGCTGAAGCGGTGCTGGGAATAGGGTTTGATAACCAAGTAATCCAGACCTATCTCATCGCGGCACAGGTAGGCCAGCTTTAGCATTTCATCCGCATTTTCGGGGAGGAGTAGGCTTTGGGCACCGATGGTGCACGCTAAGTTATTGGCGCGCTTGAACGCGACGGCCCGTTTGAGGTTGTCGATAACCGTTTGGAAGTCTTTCTCCTTGGTGCGGTGGATGGCGGCATAGGTCTGGGGGGTTCCTGCGTTGATGGAGACCTTGATCCACGATGTTCGCGCCAGTGATTGTTCAATGAATGCCGAGTTGAGCACGGTGGCGTTGGTGGTGAACGCAACATCGATGCCCGCCTGTTTGGTGGCACGGACGATCTCGTTGATGCCCTTGTGTAACAACGGCTCTCCCTCTCCCGCGTACATTATACTCTTAATGCCCAGCTTGCCCATTTCCTCGAGGCGATCGCAAAACATGGCCACATCCAGTCGGTTGGCCGCTTGATACCCTATGTAATCGACGGCGCAAAAGGTGCAGCGATGGTTGCAGGCTCCTACCGGCGATACCTCCACATAGATCGGATAGATGTTTTTCGCCTTTTCCCAATCGTCGTGGACATCC
Source organism: Mariprofundaceae bacterium (assembly GCA_015489095.1). Taxonomy (GTDB): domain Bacteria; phylum Pseudomonadota; class Zetaproteobacteria; order Mariprofundales; family J009; genus S009-29. The sequence goes on from WFMN01000160.1 coordinate 5,063, forward strand.
AGTAGCCGCGCGGTCCAATGGGGGTGGTAAATGAGCTTTTGGCTGTCGATTTTGTAGATATCTTTCATCGGTCAAGGTGTCGCATATGGGGATTCATGGGCGTCTCCTAGCGTGTTGCGCGGGCATGGGTTGGCGCAACCCTAGACGGAACCGCGCCCTAGGGCGAAATATCAAGGCGCTCCCCTTGCAAGCACGCGGGGAAACTCCTGTTCGGCGAGACGCAGGCTGTGTGGAGTGCCGATATCCCGCAGGTAGGTGGCGTTGTGGTAGGCTTGGATTCTGCCCATCAGCAGCGGCAGCAGGTCGGTGCTGATGTCGGGCATGGGGTTGTCGATCGTGCGAATGGTCGCGAAAACCGAGGGGTCAAAGATGTAGATGGCGCCGTTGGCGAGGGTTCCGGGGGGATTCGGCTGTTTTTCATGCATGGCGGTGACGATGTGGTTGTCATCCAGTTCGACGATGCCGCACGATTGCGGGAGATCGCTGTCAAAGGTCATCATGGTGGCGACGACCCCCTCTGCCCGATTCGCGTGCGCGCGCAGAAATCCGCGGAGATCAAAGCGGGTTAAGTTGTCGGCGTGCGCGGCCAGAAAGGGCTTGTTGCCGACGAAATCTCGGTTGCGGAGCAGGGTGCCGGCGGTGCCGAGCAGTTCGGGTTCGTGGCTCAGGGTGATGCGATCTCGCCAGCGGCTGTTGGCGACATGGGCGGCGACCTGTTCCGGCAGATAGTGGGTGTTGATCAGGACAGCGTCGATGCCGTTGGGCAGCAACAGGTCAAGCCAGTAATCAAGCAGCGGTACCCCATTGATGGGGACGAGGCATTTGGGGGTATGGTCGGTCAGTGGGCGCAGTCGCGTGCCCAGTCCGCCGGCGAGTAGGATGGCGTGCATGGACGGCCATCCTGTGACGGGATCGCCGTTTGACAAGATGCTGGGGTGCAGATTGAAAACCCGCCGTCGTGCGGCACACTGCGTGACTCAAGATCAGTTTTGACGGCTTCGCAAGAAGTCGTCATCGCGGCCACGGACGGCCTTTTTGCGATCTACTCAGTTTTTAAGGGGTGGTATGGGCGATTCATTGCGGGTGTTGCTGGTGGCGGATGTGTCGGCGGAGCGGGTGCTGGGCGGGGCGGAGCGCATGCTGGTGGAGCATCTGCGCGCGCTGGTGGCCGGCGGCCATCAGGTCACGCTGCTGACCCGCCAGCCCCACCCCGACGCGGCGGAGCGCATCACCCTCGCGCATGGTGTCAGCGAGCATCGCCTTCGGTTTGACGGCGATCGCGGCCTGTCGGGGCTGCGCCAGTTGCGCGAGCAGGCGAAGGCGTGGTGGCGGTTGCGGTCGGAAAACTTCGATGTGGTGGTGGCGGAGCAGCCGTTTGTGATGTCGGCGTTGCAGGCCGCGGGCTGCGCGCTGCCTAGGCTACAGGTGTGCCATTCGCTGGCGAGCGAGGAGTTTGCCACCCGCCACGGCCTCGATTGGGGGCCAAAACCGCGGCTGGCGGCGGCGGCGATGCGGCGGCTGGAGGGGCGGGTCTATCGCTCCGCTGATCGGGTGTTGGCGCTGAGCTGCTTCACCCGCGAGCGGCTGCGCCGCGTGGTGGGGGTGTTGCCGCGGCGGATTGTGGTGGCGCCGGGCGGGGTGTCGTTGCCACGCAAGGTCGGCGATGACGAGCGGGCGCGGTGGCGCGAGGAGCTGGGTTGGCAGGGGCCGGTGGTGGTCACGCTACGCAATCTGGTGCCGCGCACGGGGGTGGATCTCTTGGTGCAGTGCGCCGCCATCCTCCGTCACAGCCATCCCACTCTGCGCTGGTGTGTGATCGGTGATGGCGAGCTTGCCGCGCCGCTCTGCCACCTGTGCGGCATGCTCCAAGTTACGCCACTGATCGAGTGGTGCGGCTACCTCGACGAGGCGGAGGTGGCGCGCCGCATGGCGGCTGCCGATCTCTTCATGCTGCCCACCCGCGCGCTGGAGGGGTTCGGGCTGGTGACCATTGAGGCGGCGAGTTTCGGGCTGCCGGTGGTGGCAACACCGGTGGACGCCAATGTGGAGGTGGTGCCCAAGATCGCCGCCAACCGGCTGGCGGAGGCCGCCACCCCGCAGGCGTTGGCGGCGGCAACGGCGCAGTTGCTGGCGGAGATTCCCGACGACCTTGACGGCTATCGCCGGCAGATTCGTCAGCAGGTGGCGGCGGCCTTCGGCTGGGAGCGGCATGACGCCGCCCTGCTTACGGCTGTGGCGGCGGTGGCGCAGGGGTGATGCGGATTATCCACCTGATCACCCGGATGGATCGCGGCGGTTCGGCGATCAACACGCTGGTGACCGCGACCGAACAGGCCAAGGCGGGGCATGCGGTGACGCTGGTGTGCGGCGCATCCCACGAGTCACGCATGCGCGCGCGCGAGCAACAGGCGCTGGATGCGGGGCTGGAGGCGCTGCGCGCCGCCGGTGGCGAGGTGGCCGTGGTGCCCGCGCTTCGTCGGGCGATCGGCTGGCGCGATGTGGCGGCGTGGTGGCAGTTGCGCGCGCTGCTGCGTCGCGGCCCGCTCGATGTGGTGCACACCCACACCTCCAAGGCGGGGGTGTTGGGGCGGGTGGCGGCGCTCGGGCTGGGGGCGAGGGTGGTGCATACGCCGCACGGCCATATCTTTCACGGCTACTTTTCGCCGTGGAAAACGGCCATTTTTGTGGCGCTGGAGCGGCTGCTGGCGCGCGTCACCGACCGGCTGATCGCCTTGACCGAGGCGGAGCGGGAGGATCATCTGCGTTTGCGGATCGGCGATCGGCGGCAGTGGCGGGTGGTGCCGAGCGGGGTGGATGTGGAGGCGATCGCCGCGCGGGTGGCCACCCTGCGCCGCGACCATCCGCGGCAGCCGTGGCACGCGGTCTCTGTTGGGCGGTTGACACCGATCAAGGGGATGGATCGGCTGCTGCGGGCGTGGGCGGTGGTGGCGACGCGGCAGCCGCGGGCGCGCTTGACGATCGTCGGTGATGGCGAGTTGCGGGCGGAGCTGGAGGCGCAGCGCGCCCGGCTTGCGCTGCAAGCGAGTGTCCGCTTCGTCGGCTGGGACGATCCGGTGCCGTGGCTGGCGCGCGCCGACCGCTTTGTGCTGTTGTCACGCAACGAGGGGATGGGGCGGGCGGTGGTGGAGGCGTTTGCCGCCGAGCTGCCCTGCATCGTCTCCGATGTGTGTGGTCTGGCGGAGCTGGTCACCGCGGATGTGGGGGCGGTGGTCGATGGCGATGACCCCGAAGCGGTGGCAACGGCGCTGCTGGCAAGCTACGATTGCCAAGTGGCGTTGCGGCGCAGGGCGCGGCGCTACTCGATCGCGGCGATGATGGAGGGGATAGGAAAGGCCTATGCGTGTGTGTAAATGGTTGCTGACGCTGGTGATGGCGGTGACGCTGTCGCAGACGCCGCTGCACGCCGCGGAGCCGCGGGCGAAGGTGTTGGAGCGGCTCAACGCCGTGATTCAGGAGCTGGAGGCGGCCGACGAGGCGCTTCGCCCCAAACCCAAACCGAAGCCGAAGGTGGTGAAGAAGAAAAACCCCGGCCTGAGCCTGATGCAGAAGGCGAAAAAGGCGGCGCTGGCGCTGCCAAGGCCGATGCGGGTGGTGATCGACATCCGCAGCAACCACTCCGATGGCAAGCACAGCTTTGCCGACCTGAAGGCGATGGCGGCGGCGCGCGGAATCGAGGCGGTCGCCTTCACCGAGCATGACCGCACCGCGGTGCGGTTCGGGATCGATCCGGTGGCGTGGCTGTTGGGCTACACCTACGAGCGGCCATCGCTCTACACCACCGGCGTGGAGAAATTCGTGCAGGATCTGCAGCAGTTC
>WFMN01000161.1 GCA_015489095.1 Mariprofundaceae bacterium
AAGAGAAAATTGGAATGTCATGCCGGCGCAGGCCGGCATCCATCAACACCGCGTGTGCACATGGATTCCGGGTCAAGCCCGGAATGACGGTTCTTCCTCTTTTCCTCCGCGTCTCCGCGGTGAAAATAATGAACACGGAGACACAAAGGCGCGGAGGAAGAATGAGAAAATTGGTGATTTGTTCCAAATCTCCTCTGTGCCTCTGTGTCTCTGTGGTTTGTTTTCAAGAACCACGCGACAAGCGGTCGCGGAGGCCGTCGCCTAGCAGGTTGGCGGCCAGTACCAGCATAAACAGCATCATTCCCGGCCAGAACACCAGCATCGGCGCCACCAGCATCACCCGCGCGCCGTCGCGGATCATCGCCCCCAGCGAGGCCGTCGGCGGCTGCACGCCGATGCCGAGGAACGACAGCCCCGCCTCGCCGATCATCACCGCCGCGATGCCGAAGCTGGCCTCCACCAACAGCGGCGCGGCGATCACCGGCAGCAGGTAGCGCAGCGAGAGCGTCAGCGGGGAGACGCCCAACCCTACCGCCGCCTCGATAAACGGGGCGTGGCGCAGCGACAGCGTCTGCGCCCGGCTTAAGCGGGCAAAGCCGGTCCAGCCCACCACGGTGAGCGCCAGCACAAGGTTGTCGATACCGGGGCCGAGCATGGCGGCGAGCGCGATCGCCAGCAGGATGCCGGGGAAAGAGAGCACGATGTCGGTCAGCCGCATCAGCAGCGCGTCCACCCAGCCCCCCTGCAACGCGGAGAAGAGCCCCAGCGCGATGCCGATGGTGGCGCTGATGGCGATCACCGCCAGCGCCACCCCCAGCGACAGCCCCAACCCCTGCGCCAGCCGCGCCAGCAGGTCGCGGCCGAGGTCGTCGGCACCCAGCGGATGGTGCGTTGAGGGGGGAGCGAAGATGGCGTCGAGATCGACCGCCGCCGGATCGGCGCCGTGCAGCCACGCCGCCACCGCCACCGCGATCACCAGCAACAGGGTCAGCACTAGCAGGGCGTTGCGCAATGAAACCCTGGGCATGGGCTACGCCCCGCGCTGGCGCGGGTCGAGCAGCAGCGCCAGCAGGTCGGCCAGCAGGTTGGCCAGCAGGTAGATCAGGGCGATCAGCAGCACGCACCCCTGCACCAAGGGATAGTCGCGGCGCTGGATCGCCTCCACCGTCAACAGCCCCAGCCCCGGCCAGTCAAACACCGTTTCGGTGATCACCGCGCCGCCCAGCACCGCCCCCATCTGCAGGGCGAACACCGTCAACACCGGGATGATCGCCAGCCGGGCGCTCCATTTGAACCAGATCGCCCGCTCGCTGGCGCCCATGGCGCGCGCCGTCATGATGGCGTCGTTCTCCATCGCCTCCAGCCAGCAGGAGCGGGTCAGCCGCGCCAGCATCGCCGCCAGCGCGGTGCCGAGGGTGACCGCCGGCAGTACGATGCTGGTCGGCTGCGTGTTGCCGGAGACCGGCAGCCACCCCAACCAGAGGGAGAAGAGCATCATCAGCATCGGCCCCAGCCAGAAGTTGGGGATGGAGATGCCGCACAGCGACACCCCCATGGCGAGGAGATCGGCGCCGCGGTTGGCGTGGCGGGCGGCGAGATAGCCCAGCAGCAGCGCCATCACCGCCGCCAGCAGCAGGGATACCAGCGCCAGTTGCGCGGTGGCGCCGATGCGTTCGCCGATGCGCGCCAACACCGGGCGGTGGTCGATCAGGCTTACCCCCCAATCGCCATGCAGCAATCCCTGCAGGTAGTGGAGATACTGGGCGAGCAGCGGCTGATCGAGGTGCATTGCGTGGCGCAGTGCTTCGCGGTCGGCGGCCATCGCCGTTTCGCCGAGCAGGGCATCGACCGGATCGCCCGGCACCATGTGCAGCAGCAGGAAGACCAGCGTCACCACCCCGAGCAGCGTCGGGATCGACTGCAGGATCCGTCCGGCGATCAGGCGGGGCAGTGGCGCGGTCACGCCCTTAACGCACCACGGCGGCGCCGCTCTTTTCGATCTGCCGTCTACGCTGGTGGATGAACTCCTGCCCCATTTCGAGGACAAACTCCACCCGGCGGTTTTTCGCCCGCCCCTCGGGCGAGGCGTTGCTGGCGCGCGGTCGGGTGTCGCCGTAGGCGGAGGCGTGCAGCTTTTCAGGCGGGAGCCCTAGGTTGAT
>WFMN01000162.1 GCA_015489095.1 Mariprofundaceae bacterium
CTGCTGCTCAAATGCTTCTCTCATGAGGAGACCCGCGAACAGGGGCCGCCCTGCCGCTTCTCGCCCGATGATCTACGCGGCTTCTTCGCCGAGGGGTTCGCCCCGCCCACAATCCGCGAGGCGCAGTTCCAAGGCACCCTCGACGGCCCACCGCCCAAAGCGCTATTCGCCATCATCCGCCGCGCGCGATAGCTCCCAAGATCCTCTACCCCCGGCCGTAGAGGCTGTTCCACTCCGTAAGCTGCCGCCACGGCAGCCGGTCGAACTGTGCGTCGGTCACCCGCCAGCTCCAGTTGCCCTCCACCGTACCCGGCATGTTGAGCCGCGCCGAACCATCGAGCAGCAGCAGATCCTGCAGCGGAACCACCGCCAGATTGGCCACCGACGCCAGCGTCTGCCGCACCATCACGGTGGCGAGCGCCTGATCGCCCACCCCGTCGTCCGCCACCCCGAAATAGCGGCGGATGTGATCGCGCAGCGGCGGCGGCTGCGATTGCAGCCAGCCCACGGTGGTGTCGTTGTCGTGGGTGCCGGTGTAGGCCACCATATCGGGGGTGTGGTTGTGCGGCAGGTAGGGGTTGTCGGCGCCACCACCGAAGGCGAACTGCAAGATCTTCATGCCGGGCAACCCGAAGCGGCGGCGCAGCGCGTGCACCTCGGGGGTGATCAAGCCTAGATCCTCGGCGATCAGCGGAAGCGCGCCCAGCGCGTCGCGCACCGCCTGAAGCAGCGCCTCGCCCGGCGCCTTGCGCCATTCGCCGACGCGGCCGTCCTCGCGCTCTCCCGGAATGGCCCAAAACGCCTCCAGCCCGCGAAAGTGGTCGATCCGCAGCCAGTCCACCCGCGCCTGCTGCGCCCGTACCCGCGCGATCCACCACGCGAAACCCGTCTCCTGCAAGCGATCCCAGCGGTAGAGCGGGTTGCCCCAGCGCTGGCCGGTCTCGCTGAAGTAGTCGGGTGGCACCCCGGCCACCTCGTCACACAGCCCCTCCGCATTGACGGTGAACAGGTGGCGGTTGACCCAGACATCGGCGGAGTCGTGCGCCACATAGATCGGCAGGTCACCGAGCAGCATGATCCCCAGCCGCGCGGCCTCCGCCTTCATCCGCCGCCACTGACGATCGAACAGAAACTGCTCCATCTTGATCCGTAGCAGCGCCTCTGCCTGCTGCTCGGCCACCCGCGCCAACGCCTCTGGCTCGCGATCACGCAACGGTTGCGGCCACTGCCACCACGCCTTGCCCCGTTGCTGCACCTTGATGGCGGTAAACAGGGCGAAATCATCCAACCAATCCTTGCTATCCACGAGAAACTGCCGCCAATCGGCTCCTTCCAGCCACGCCCGAAACGGCGCCACCATGGCGCAACGCGCCTCCGCCATGGTGCATTCACCATGGATCACCCGCTGCAGCAGCGCCGCATCCAGCAACCCCTCCTCCACGCAGGGGCGCAGGTCGATCAACTCCGGGTTGCCGGCGAAGGTGGAGAGGGTCTCGTAGGGGGAGCCGTGGCCGTGGGTCGGGCCGATCGGCAAGATCTGCCACACCCGGCTGCCAGCCGCCGCCATCCGCTCCATCAGCGTGACCGCCTCCGCACCCAGCACCCCGTTGGGCAGCGGCCCCGGCAGCGAGGTGAGGTGGAGCAGGATGCCGCTGCGGCGGTGCTGCACCGGTCAGCTTCCCCGGCGCATGGTACCGCCGCCCTCGGCATCGCCTCCGCCTTCGGAGATGGTGCGGGACAACCGCTCTGGAACCGGCGCGCCGATCAGATGGTACAGCTTGGCCAGATGGCGGCGGTAGAGGTGATCGAAATCGCGCACCGCCTCCGACGGGTTGTAATCGCCGAACCACCAGCACCAGTCCGATCCCTCGCAGATCGCCAACTGCTCCGACACCTGCCGACGCTTGTCGGCGGAGAGGCCGCTCCACGCCGCGTCCACCGCCTTTTTGGCGGCGATCAGCAGCTCCCACCCCTCGGTTTTGGCGCGATCGCCGATCCAAGTGGCGAGGTTGCCATAGACCCAAGAGCCGGAGACCAGCCGCGGCAACACCGGCGCCGGCTTGGCGCGCTTCAGGTATTCGGCGAAGGTGGTCATCTCCAGATCGGGGTGGTCGGCCACCGCTTGGTACAGCTGCCGCAGAAAGGGGATGCCGTTGCGCTCGTAGTGCTCCCACGCGTTCTCGCCATCCATGGCGATCACCACCACCGGATCGGCCGCCCCCTGCGCCCGGTGACGCACCCCCAGCAGCTCGTGCACCAGATTGGCCACCGCGTCGGCGGTGCCCCACTTGGCATACTCGAACCCGATTTTATCGGAGAGCAGGTCATCGCGGAAGAAGCAGGTGATGGCGTAGTCGCCACCGCCCACCTGCCACGGGTGGTAGAGGGCGTCGGGCTGGCGCTCGCGCAGGTTGTAGCCCAACGAGTGGTGCAGCACCGCCTCACCGGTGGCGCACCACGTAAGCCCCGCCTGCCCCAGCAGCCCCAGCGCCGCGGTGGAGACCGCCCCCTCCGCCGGCCAGCAGCCGATGGCCTCGCGCCCGAAGCAGTCGCGATGGGCGCGCTGCGCGCGTCGGATATGCTCCGCCGCCCGCTCGCGCCCGCCGGGATAGGGCTCCGGCGGAATCAACGCATCGGGCACCGTCTCACGCGCGGTGCGAAAATCGAGCATCAGCGGCAGAATCGGATGGGCATAGGGGGTGGTGGAGAGCTCGATCCTCCCCTGCGCCGCCAGCTTGGCGTAGCGACCGGTCACCTCCGCCAGCAGCTCGGCGATCAGCACGATGAGCTGGCGGCGATCCTCCCAGTCAAAGCCGCCCCCCTTGGCAAACAGCCGTTTGGCCACCGGATCGTGGTCGCGCAGGCTCTCCGCCAGCCAGCCAAGATGGTACCAGGTGACCAGATCGGTGAAAAAACGGTGGTCGAGGTAGCCCACCGCCCGCTTCTCCCGGGCGAAATCGGCGATCTCCTTCAGCTTGGCGTAGCCGGGATAACGGTAGAGGTTGCGTTCGTGCTGGATACGGAAACAGGCATCCAGCAGGTAGGCGCGTTCATCCTCCGTGTAGCGGCCGTCATCGCGCGCCAGCAGCTCGAGCAGCGGATCGGGCAGGGTGTGCTTCTCCTGCTGCCACAGATGGAGATGGTGGGCGTAGTCCGCGATCTGCGCCGTCAACGAGGGGACGAAGTTGACCACCGCCTTGGCATCCGGCACATCGGAGAGCACCTCCGCCATGTCGGTGTACTCCTTCATCGCATGCAGATAGACCCACGGCAGGTGGTAGTGGCCGTCATCCGCCGTGCGGTAAAACGGCTGATGCATATGCCAGCAGAAGATAACAGAGAGCGGCTTATGTTGATCCATTGTCACCTTTTTAGCCCGTCCGTGGCAATTCGCGGTTGGAAACCGCTCCTACAGCCTGTAGGAGGGGAATCCTTTCCCCGAACCCGTCCATGGCCGCGATAACTGGATTGTTGCGGCGCCATCATGCTTCGTGCAGTTTCTGCCCCAGCATCTCCGCCGTCACCAGCACAATCCCCTTGTCGGAGACCCGGAAACGCTTGGCGTCCTCTTCACGGTTTTCGCCGATCACGGTTCCCTCGGGAATCACCGTTCCCTTGTCGATCACGCAGCGCTTCAGGCGGCTGTTGCGCCGCACCTCGACATCGGGCAGCACCACGCAATCCTCCACCACCGAGTAGGAGTGGACGCGCACATTGGAAAAGAGCACCGAGCGGCGCACGGTGGCGCCGGTGATGAGACAGCCGCCGGAGACCAGCGAATCGACCGCCATGCCGCGACGATCATCGTCATCGAAGGCGAACTTGGCCGGCGGCAGCTGCTCCTGCTGGGTCCAGATCGGCCAGTTCTGATCGTACATGTTCAGCTCCGGCTGCACATGCACCAGATCCATGTTGGCATCCCAATAAGCGTCGATGGTACCGACATCGCGCCAGTAGCCAGTGGCGCCGGTGTTGGCGTTCATGAACCGGAACGAGAAGATGTTGTCGTTGGCGATCGCGCCGGGGATGATGTTGTGGCCGAAATCGTGCATCGATGTGGGATCGGCCGCATCCGCCACTAGCTTGTCACGCAGATACTGGGCGGAGAAGACATAGATGCCCATCGAGGCCAACGCTTGGCCGGGGTCGCCCGGCATCGGCTTCGGCTGTTCCGGCTTCTCGGTGAACTCGATGACACGGTCGTCCGCGTCCACCGCCATCACCCCGAACGCCTTGGCCTCCTCCAGCGGCACCGACAGGCAGCCCACCGTCACATCGGCGCCGTTGGCCACATGGGCGGCGATCATCTTGCCGTAGTCCATCTTGTAGATGTGATCCCCGGCCAGAATCAGCACATATTCAGGCGCATAATGACGAATAATATCAAGGTTTTGATAGACAGCATCGGCGGTGCCCGCATACCACCCCTCCCCCATGCGCTGCTGGGCGGGCAGCACCTCCAGAAACTCGCCGAACTGGCCGGATAGAAAGCTCCAGCCGCGCTGCAGATGGCGCTGCAGCGAGTGGGACTTGTACTGCGTGATCACCGAAATCTTGCGGATGCCGGAGTTGATACAGTTGGAGAGCGGAAAATCGATGATTCGGAACTTGCCGCCGAACGGCACCCCCGGCTTGGCGCGCCACTGGGTCAGCTCCTTCAGCCGGCTCCCCTTGCCGCCGGCCAACACCAACGCCACCGTGTTTTGCGTTAGTCTACTGATTCTGCGTTCTTCCACCTGTTTACCCATTGTCGCACCCCCTTATATGAGCAGATCGCAAAAAGTCGTCATCGCGGCCATCATGGACGGGTTCGGGAAAAGGATTCCCCTCCTACAGGCTGTAGGAGCGGTTTCCAACCGCGAATTGCCACGGACGGACTTTTTGCGATCTGCTCATAGATCTTTTGTCATGACCCATCGACGGCAACCCTACCAGCCCCGCGTAACCGCCGCTATCATCGCCCCGTTTTCCCACCCCGCAACATCAACCCAAGGATCCCCGACCATGCCACATGCCCACCCCACCCAGCCCTACGACGACCAACGCCCCGGAACATCCGGATTGCGAAAAAAAGTTAAACACTTCCAACAAAAAAACTACCTGCACAACTTCGTGCAGTCGCTGTTCGATGTCCTCGATGGCTATGCCGGCGCCACGCTGGTGGTGGGCGGCGATGGCCGCTATTTCAATCGCGAGGCGATCCAGATCATCATCAAGATGGCGGCCGCCAACGGCTTCGGCCGCCTGCTGGTGGGCAAGGGTGGCATCCTCTCCACCCCCGCCGCCTCACACATCATCCGCAAGCACGGCGCCTTCGGCGGGCTGATCCTCTCCGCCAGCCACAACCCCGGCGGCCCTGATGCCGATTTCGGTATCAAATACAACTGCGGCAACGGCGGCCCGGCACCCGAGGCGATCACCGAGGCGATCTTCGCCCGCAGCCAAGCCATCACCAGCTACGCCATGGCAGAGGGAGAGGATATCCCGCTGGACACCCTAGGCAGCCACCAACTCGGTGCCATGACCATCGAGGTAATCGACCCGGTAGCCGATTACGCCGATCTGATGGAGAGCCTGTTTGATTTCGATGCCATTCGTGATCTGCTGGCGGGCGGTTTTACGCTCCTGTTCGACGCCATGCACGCCGTCACCGGCCCCTACGCAGTAGAGATTCTCCACCGCCGATTGGGCGCAACCAAGGAGTCGCTACTTAATTGTACGCCCAAGGAGGATTTCGGCGGCGGCCACCCCGACCCCAACCTCACCTACGCCAAGGCGCTGGTGGATCGCATGTTCGGCGACCGCGCCCCCGACTTCGGCGCCGCCTCCGATGGCGATGGCGACCGCAACATGGTGCTGGGCAACCACTTTTTCGTCACCCCCAGCGATTCGCTGGCGCTGCTGGCCGCCAATGCCGAGTGTGCGCCCGGCTACCGCGACGGCATCGCCGGTGTCGCCCGCTCCATGCCCACCAGCGGCGCCGTCGATCAGGTGGCCAAGGCGCTGGGGATGGAGTGTTTCGAAACCCCGACCGGATGGAAGTTTTTCGGCAATCTGATGGATGCGGGGCGCGTCACCCTGTGCGGAGAAGAGAGCTTCGGCACCGGCTCCAACCATGTGCGCGAAAAGGATGGGCTGTGGGCGGTGCTGTTCTGGCTCAATATCCTAGCGGCGCGCAGGCAGTCGGTGGCCGAGATCGTGCGGCGGCACTGGGCGCGCTTCGGCCGCAACTACTATTCACGCCACGATTACGAGGGGGTGGAGAGCGGGGTCGCCCACGACTTGATGGCGCATATCGAAGGGCAATTCGCCACCCTGCGCGGCACCACCCTCGCCGGGCGCACGGTGCGAACCTGCGACAACTTCAGCTACACCGACCCCGTCGATGGCAGCACCAGCAGCAAACAGGGGCTGCGCATCCTGTTCGACGACGGCGCGCGCATCATCTTCCGCCTCTCCGGCACCGGCACTGTCGGCGCCACCATCCGCATCTACTTCGAAGCCTTCGAACCCGACAAGAACCGCCACAACCTCGATGCCCAGAGCGCGCTGGCCGACCTGATCGCGGCGGCCTCCGAGCTCGCCGAACTGCGCAGCCGCACCGGCCGCAGTCAGCCGACCGTGATCACCTAATCCCGCGCGGCAGCTTTTTCCCGACGCAGCAGGATCAGGCAGGCACCGCCGCCGCTCTCCGGTTTGGGGATCACCGCCAACACCCACCCGCTGCATGGGCCATGCCCCAGCCAGTGATAGACCGCCTGCTTGAGCACCGGCACCCCATCGCTGGAGTGCAACCCGCGCCCGTGCACCACCTCGACCACCCGACCGCCCTCCCGCCTGGCTTGGGTGATCACCTGCTGCAACAGCCGCAGCGCCTGATCCCTGCTTTTTCCATGCAGGTCGAGCAGATGATCGGCGCGCGCCTTCCCTAGCCTGCGCAGCCGCTCGCGCGACACCCCCGCCCGCACCAGCGTCCACGGCGAGGGGCTGGCCAAAGCGGTATCCACCCGCTCCTCCATCGCCACCACCACGGCAGGGCGCGCCACCGGCGTTGGCCTCGGCTTGGTTGACGCCCGCTGCTGCACACGCGGCGGCTGACCAATAGGACGGACATCACCGGCAAACTGGGCGAACAGCGCGGCATCATCCTCCTCCGCCATCAGGCGAACTCGGGGCGCTCCGGCCGCTGAAGCAGCTGTTGCAACGCCTGCTTGCAGCTACAGCGGCCATCCAGTACCGCGCACACCGCCGCGATGATCGGCACCTCGATCTGGTGGCGCGCCGCCAGCGCCAGCGCCATGCGCGCCGTCTTTTCGCCCTCCACCACCTGCCCCACCTCGCGGCGGGCAGCGGCGACATCCAATCCTGCCGCCAGCGCCAGCCCCATCTGCCGGTTGCGGGAGCTGCCGCCGTTGCAGGTCAACACCAGATCACCGAGGCCGGAGAGGCCGTAGAGGGTCGATTGCTGCGCGCCACAGGCGGTGGCGATGCGGGTCATCTCGTGGATGCCCCGCGTCACCAGCGCCGCCATCGCGTTGTGCCCCAACCCCAGACCGCTGGCGATCCCGGCGGCGATGGCAATCACATTCTTCAGCGCCCCGCCGAGCGCCACCCCCACCACATCGTCGTGCAGGTAGATGCGAAAGCCGCTGTCCGCGAAGCGGGTCGCCACCCGCTCGGCCAGCGCCAGATCATCGGCCGCCAGGGTGATCGCCGTCGGCATCCCCGCCGCCACCTCATCGGCAAACGAAGGGCCGGAGAGCAGCAGGTTGCAGCCCGATCCGTTCACTTTCGCCATCATCTGATCCACCCGCAGCCCGCTTGCCTCGTGCAGCCCCTTGCAGGCGGCCACCATCGGAGTGCGCGCATCCGCAAGCCCCTCCACCACGCGCGCCAGCACCTCCGGCAGCAGCGCGCACGGCAGCGCATAGACCACCAGCGTCGTCCCGGCCAGCGCCTCCGCCAGCGCGCAGGTGGCGACAATCGACGGCGGCAACGCCACTTCACGCAGATAATCGGGGTTGCGGTGGTCGCGGTTGATCGCCTCGGCCTGATGGCAGTTGCGCACCAGAAGCCGCACCTCGCTACCGCTGCGCGCCAACACCGTGGCCAACGCCGTCCCCCACGACCCGCCGCCGACAACCGTGGTGCAACCACCATCAGCCATCGGCCAACAGCTCCCGGTGGTTGGTGCCGAACTGGGCGGCGAACGCCTGATCCACCGCCGCATTGATCCGCTGCAACAGCGCCGGATCGTCGGTTGCCACCTGCACACACAGCAGCGGTGCATCCACCCCCTTCACCTGCTTCATGCCCAACTCCTTCAGGGTGAAACGATGGTCAAAGCCCGCAAACGAGCTGGCGGAGGCGATCACCTGGTTGCCACAGCCCAACCCCTCCATCCTTGAGGCGACATTGACCGCATCGCCGATCACGGTGAACTCCAGCCGCTCGCCGGTACCGATGTTGCCGACAATCACCTCGCCACGGTTGAGGCCGACGCGAAACGCCACCTCCTCGCCGTCGCCGGGGCGCTTCAGATGGAGCCTGCGGCAGCACTCCACCATCGCCAACGCCGCCATCGCCGCCTGCAGCGGATGGTTCTCATCGCGGTGGGGGTGGTTGAACACCGCCATCACCGCATCGCCGATGAACTTGTCCACATGGCCGCCGAAGTGGGCGATCACACTGGTAAACAGGCCGAAATACTGGTTGAGCGTCGCGATCACCTCGGAGGTATCGGCATGCTGCGAAAAGGGGGTGAAGCTGACCATGTCGGCAAACAGCACCGTCACCTCCATCCGTTCGCTCTCCGGCCGCTCCTGACGCCGATCAAACACGCTCTCCAGCAGCTCCGGGTGGAGATAGCGGCCGAGCTCGTCGCGCATCTTCGACTTGTGCTCCAGCTCACCCACCATGCGGTTGAACTCGCGCATCGCATCCCCGATCTCATCGCGGCTATCGGCGGGAAGGCGGATGGTAAAATCGCCGCCGGCCACCAGCTTCGACCCCTCGGCCAGCAGCTCCATCGGTCGGCTCATGCGGCCGGCAAGCCAGAAGACCGCCACCATCGCCACCAGCAACACCAGCATGGATGCCAACAACAACTCCATCGTCATCTTCTTGGCCAACTGCCGCCAAGTGCTATCGGAGAAGGCGACCGCTACCGCCCCCAGATCGGCCTTGGCGTAGCTGATGGAGCGGCCGAACCAGAGCCCCTCCAGCGCCAGCCGCGATGTGGTGGCGTGGCTGCCGGCAAGCGTCGGAAGCCGCGGCGGGAACAGCGCCTTCCCTACCTGATCGCGCTTGCCATCCGCCCAGCGCACATCGGCCGCCGCCGCGTCCGGCACCTGATCGACGAAGCGATCGAGCAGCAACTGCACCTGTACCCGGTTGCCGGAGAGCATCGGCAATTTGACCTCATCGGCGAGGCGATCGACCAGAAGCCGCGCCTGCCTGTCCATGTTCTGCTCCCACGAGGCGCGCTCCATATCGAGCACCAGCAGTGTCAGCACCGCGATCGACAGCGACACCGCGCTCCCCACCAGCAGCGCCCAGCGCCAGCGCAGCGGAATGCGCATGGCGACGATGCGCATCGCAATCCATTTCAGTTTTCTCGGAATCGTTACCATCGATCTAGGCTTGGGGGGAGTCGCCGCGCGGGATTTCCATCGGGTTGCTGCGATTGTCATGAAACCTACTCCTCCGGAGCCATCAGCTCCTGCCATGCTTCTTTGATGTACTCGTAGCCCGACCAGAGGGTGAGGGCTGCCGCCGCCCACAACAGCACAAGGCCGGCTTCGTGGGTGTCGATGCCCATCATGTTGTGCTCCAGCAACAGCGCTGTGATGGCGATCATCTGCATGGTGGTTTTGGCTTTGCCCAACAGCGAGACATGCACCACGGTGGCGCGCTCCGCCAACCATTCGCGCAGCGCGCTGATGGTGATCTCCCGCCCGATGATGATCGCCGCCAGCAGCGCCGGCACGACATGCGCCCCCACCAGCAGCAGCAGCACGATCGCCACCAGCAGCTTGTCGGCGACCGGATCGAGAAAGCGGCCGAAGGGGGTGGTCTCACCACGGGTGCGGGCGAGGTAGCCATCGAGCCAGTCGGTGATCGCCGCTAGGATAAACACGATGGCGCAGGCGATACCGTTCCACTGCCACGGCAGGTAAAACAGCACCACAATGACCGGGATCAGCACCACGCGGGCAACGGTCAGCTGGTTGGAGATGGTCCACAACATGGGGCGTTTATCGCATATTCGACCGGATTGGTAAAGCGTGCATCAGCAGCCACCCCCCTTCGGCGCGCGAACGGCCAGCAACAGCACGGGGAAAACCAGCCGCAGCCAATCGCGTCGCCGCAGGTATGGACGCTGATGGCGCGGGTCGGGGGCGCGTTCGATCGCATCCAGAATCGCCCGCCCGCCCGCCAAGGTGGCGGCGATCTGCAACCGCAATCGCCACGGAAGGTAGGCCAGCAACCGTTCCCCCTCGACAAACAGCCCCCGCGTATGGGCGATGGCGTCGGCCAACGCGCGGC
>WFMN01000163.1 GCA_015489095.1 Mariprofundaceae bacterium
CGCCGCGACCCGGCTTGTCCGGCGTGCGGCGACCATCCGACCATCGGCGATGTGGTCGAATATGCCCAGTTCTGCGGCCTGCCGCCGACGGAACAACAACAGGAGGAACAACCATTGGCAGAGTATGATATCACCCCGATGCAACTGAAGGAGATGCGCGAACAGCATCCCGATCTGTTTGTGCTCGATGTGCGTGAACCGCACGAGATCGACATCTGTGCCATCCACGGCAGCTACAAAATCCCGCTGGGAGAGATCGGCGCGCGCTATGCCGAGGTACCCAAGGATCGAACGGTGGTGGTGCATTGCAAACTGGGTGGCCGCTCGGCGAAGGCGGTGGAGTTTCTGCAGTCCAAGGGGTACACCGATGTGAAAAACCTTGCCGGCGGCATCATCGCATGGATCGACCAAGTGGATGGCAGCTTGCAGAAATATTGACGGCTGCATCGGCAGCGGCGGGCTCTCTAAGGAACCCGCCGCTGCTTGCAATGGCTAGGGGGCAACCTATCATCGCCCCTCCTTGAAAAAGTGAGCTGCGGCTCGCTTTTTTTGTTGGTGGCGTGGAGTTGTCGTGGTTTACATCATCTTATCATGTAGTTGCTTGTAGTGGGTTCTTCCTCTCTGGAGCAGAAGATTGCCGCGCTATTGCAGCCGATCGTGGCCGATATCGGTGCGGAAGTGCTGAAAGTGGGTCTGAGCGGCGGCGCGCGCACGCAACGGGTGCAGGTGGTGGTTGATCGTCTGGGCGGCGTGAATAGCGAGGATCTGGAGTATGTCAGCCGTGGTCTGTCGCTGCAGCTCGATGTGGAGGATCCGATCGCCGGCGCTTACCAGTTGGAGGTGAGCTCTCCGGGGCTCGATTGGCCACTGACCACCGCCGCCGATTTTGCGCGCTACGCCGATGCGTGGTTGGCGGTGCACCGCATCGACGGTGAAAAGGTGATCGGCCGGAACCGCGGCCTGCGCGACGGGGTGCTGTCGCTCGAGGTGACCAGCGGCAAGGGGGCGCGCAAGAAGGTAGAGACGCGGGCGATCGCCATGGATGAGGTGGCGCGGGTGGTGCGGACGATCCGCTGGGACGAGGTTCCGCATCGAAACCGTAAGTAACTTGGACAAAGGGGTTGGAAATGGGCATTGATATGTTGCATGTGGCGGATGCGGTCGCGCGTGAAAAGATGGTCGATCGCGAGCTGGTGCTGGAGGCGATGGAGCAGGCGCTGCGCACATCCGCGCGCAAGACCTATGGCAACAAAGAGGTTGAGGCGGTTATCGACCGCAACAACGGTGAGATTTCGCTGTTTCATCTGCGTACCGTGGTGGACGAGGTGGAAGATCCCGAGAACGAATTGACGCTGGAGCAGGCCGCGGGCATGGGGGAGGGGCTCGAGGTCGGTTCGGTGCTGCGCGAGCCGCTGCCCCCGATTCCGATGGGGCGCGTGGCGGCGCAGGCGGCCAAGCAGGTGATCAACCAGAAGCTGCGCGAGGCGGAGCGGTTGCGTATCGTCGAGGAGTACGCGCCGCGCGTCGGCGAGCTGATCACCGGTATCGTGAAACGGGTGGAGCGCGGCAATGTCTATGTCGATCTCGGTCGTGGCGAGGCGGTGATGTACCGCGAGGATCAACTGCCGCGCGAGTCGTGGCGGCAGGGCGACCGGGTGCGCGCCTATCTGCGCGAGGTGCGTGACCAGCCCAAGGGGCCGCAGGTCTTTATCTCCCGCTCCGATGCCGGCATGGTGCTCAAGCTGTTTGAGCAGGAGGTGCCGGAGATTCAAGAGGGGATCGTGTCGATTCAGGCCATCTCCCGCGACCCCGGTTCGCGCAGCAAAATCGCGGTGGCGAGCACCGATCCGGCGATCGATCCGGTGGGCGCCTGCGTCGGCATGCGTGGCGCGCGGGTGCAGGCGGTGGTGAACGAGCTGCACGGCGAGCGCATCGATATTATCGAGTGCATCGACGATATCGCCACCTTTGCCATCAACGCGTTGGCGCCGGCGGAGATCGAGCGGGTGATTCTGGATGAGGAGAACAACACCATCGAGGTGGCGGTGACCGAGGATAACTTGGCGGTGGCGATCGGTCGCCGCGGGCAGAATGTCCGCCTGGCGTCGGAGTTGACGGGGTGGAACATCGAGCTGATGACCACCGGCGAGCAGGCGCGTAAACGGGCGGAAGAGACCGAGGCGCTGCTGGCCACCTTCATGAACGGGCTGGATATCGAGGCCGATTTCGCCATGCTGCTGATCGAGGATGGATTCGCCAGCCTCGAAGAGATCGCCTTTTGCGCCGATGAGGAGCTGACCGCGATCGAAGGGATTGACGAGGCGATGGCGGCCGAGCTGCGCAGCCGCGCCACGGAGGCGCTGCTGGATAAGGCGAGCGCCGAGGCGGAGGCCGCCGGTGAACGCGATCTGACCCAGTTTGAACCGGTGTCGCCGGAGTTGGCGGCGCAGTTGGCGGTGATCGGCATCGTGTCGGTCGAAGGGTTGGCCGACGCCGGATTGGATGATCTGGCCGCGATCGAAGGGCTGCCTACGGAAACGGCGGAAAAGCTGATTCTGGCCGCCCGCGAGGCCAGTGGATGGTTCGATAGCACTGACTGAGCGCTTGCTGGAGTCGCTGTGACGCGGCGCGGGCCTCAGCGCAGCTGTGATGGTTGTCGTACCACCATGGATAAGCGGGCGCTGTTGCGCTTGGTGGGTGACGACGACGGCGTATGGTGGCCCGATCTGCGCCAGAAGGCTCCCGGGCGGGGCAGGTACCTCTGCCTGCGGTCGGAGTGTCTGCGTCGCCTGAATGATCGGCGGGTGCAGCGCCTTTTCGGCACCCAGCGCGACGCGCTGCTGGCGCGTATCGCCGACGCGGTCGGCCGGCGGATAGTCGAGCTGATGCACCGCCTCAAGGGGCGGTCGCTTCCGGGCAGGGAGGCGGTGACGCAGGCGTTGTGGAACCGCGATCCACTGCTGGTGGTGGTGGCGGAAGATGCCTCCACCGGGCTTGTTGACCGGATTGCGCAGGCGGTGCAGAAGCATCGCGCCGATCAGGAGGCGACCCTGCTGGTGCGCGCGGGGAGAATGGCGGAGTATGGCGCCATCTACGATCGCGCGCAGCTTGCGGTGGTCGCGTGGGGGCGTGATGGGTTGACCGATCGGCTGATGCAGTTGATCGGCTGGCAACAGCAGTTGGGCGTGCGTGAGGAAATGAAATAACATGCGGTGTGTGCCGCGATTGGATCGAGGATTATGGCCGATATTCGTGTAATTGAACTGGCGAAAACATTGAAGGTGGATGTGGGAGAGATCCAGCGGGCGGCGCAGGCGTGCCGTGTTGCGATCTCCGGTCCCACCAGTCTGCTCAACAGCGAGGATCGGCGGAAGATCGAGCAGGCGGTTCGTCAACGCAAGCAGCAGGGCGGCCAATCCGCCGGCCGTGGCAGCACACTGACGGTGAAGCGGCCGATCAGCATCGGTGGGGCGAAGGCCGGCGGAAGCGCCGCCGCGGCCCAAGGAAAAACGGTTACCGTCGAGGTGCGCCGCCGCCGTCACCGCCCGCTGTTGCAGGCTCCGGGGAAAGCGGCGCCCGCGGCAAAGCCTGCTTCCGCCGCCACGCAACCGGTCGCGGCGCAGCGCCCACAGGGGGCAACCAAACAGGAACCGCCGAAGCAGGCGGCGGCAACACAGCCATCCGCCCCGCGTCAGTCGAGCAAGGAGGCTTCCAAGGCGCGGAGCGAAGCGGCAGCGACCACGGCAACGCGCCGAGCCGTCTCTCCGGCGGAGGCCGCCAAGCTGAAGCTGCGGGAGAACGCCGAGCGGGCGGCGCAGGAGCGGCAGCGCAAAAGCGCCCAGGCAAGGGAGATGCGGCGCAAGCGCGAGGCAGAACGCAGCGGTCGCGTGGTTACCCCCGGTACCCGCTTGCAGGAGCAGCGGCTGCCGGCGGGGGGTGTTGCCCGTAACCAGCCAACACGAAGCGGCGCAGGCCCGCGCACCACGATTCGCAAGGGTGGGCTGACCCCCGCCCAGATCGCCGCCGCCAAGGCGCCGCGATCTTCCCTGCGTGATATCGAGGCGAAGATCGGGGAGGAGCGGGCGCAACAGCGCAGGCAACGCAACGCCGCCGGTCGGCAAGCGGGAGCTGGGGAGAGCCGGGCTCCGGGCGCGGCACGACGCGCGCCGTCGGTGGCGGTCGCCGGGGATCTGTCGGCGCCACCGGCCGGTGGTGGGCGCAAGAAGGGGGGGCGTCAGCAGCCGCTCAGCCGCCGTCGCCTCTCTCCAGCGGAGAAGGCCGCGCGCCGCTCGTATGCCGCCAAGCGCCACGAGATTCTGACCGAGGAGGAAGAAGAGCGGATGGCGCGTCTTGCCCGTGGCGGTTCCCGCCGCAGCGGCAAGATGATCACCAAGGATGACGAAAGCTTCGTGGTGCGCGAGGTGGAGATCAACGATCCGATGACGGTGGCGGAGTTGGCCAGCCGGATGGCGGTTAAGGCCGCGGAGGTGGTCAAGATCCTGTTTGGCATGGGGGTGTCGATCACGGTCAACGAGTCGATCGACGCCGAAACCGCCCAGTTGGTGGTGGAAGAGGTCGGCCACAAACCGAAGGTGATCAACGAGGCCGCGGTCGAGGATTCGCTCTCGATCGAGGAGGAAGAGGTGGACGAAGCGGCGTTGCAGCCCCGTCCGCCGGTGGTGGTGGTGATGGGCCATGTCGATCACGGCAAAACCTCGATCCTCGATGCGCTGCGCAAGGCCAATGTAGCCTCGGGCGAGGCGGGTGGCATCACCCAGCATATCGGTGCCTACATGGTGAAGCTGGAGAGCGGCGAGCGGGTGGTGTTTGTCGATACCCCCGGCCACGAGGCCTTTACCACCCTGCGCGCCCGCGGTGCCGAGTTGACCGATGTGGCGGTGTTGGTGGTGGCGGCCGACGACGGCGTGATGCCGCAG
>WFMN01000164.1 GCA_015489095.1 Mariprofundaceae bacterium
GCCGGTGTTCCGCTCCTCGCTGACGCCCTTCAGAGGCGGTGCCGCGCGGCAGCCGCGATCCGGTGCCAGAACACCTCGTGAAACAGCTCCACCACCAGCGCGCGGGTACCGCCCCCCGAGCGCAACACCGAACGGCGCGCCCACTGCTGCGCACCGCTCCCGCGGTCGAAGCGCGCGATGCTCAAATCCGACCGTGACAGCGAGACGCCGCGATCAATCAACAGGTTGCCCAATGGCACCTCCCCACACTCCAACTGCGCCATCAACTCGGCGGGCACCCCGTCCAGCGGCAGCACCGACTCGGCGTCAAACATCGCCTTGCTGCCGCTGCGCAGCGACACCTGCCGCCGCAACACCGGTGAGGCGACATCGCATGCCAGCAGCGCCGCCTCCGTTTCCGACGGGGTGTCCACAAACTGATCGTGCAGCCGCACGGTCAGGGGGATGGCAAAATGGCGCTCCACGAAACGGGTCAGCGACCCCGTCGCGGTCAACACACCTGCCACCGGTTTGGGCACCTGGTCGGCATGCCACTGCCGGACGGGCACCCATGATTGCGCATCGGCATCACCAAAAAACATGGCGCCATGTTCGCGGATGCCACCCGTTGGTCAAGCAACCCGTGAACGGTGATGGCTTCGTGGGAAGCCATCATTACGGCCACGCACGGGTTCGGGGAAAGGATTCCCCTCCCACAGGCTGTAGGAGCGGTTTCCAACCGCGAATTGCCATGGACGGACTTGTTGCGATGGGATCATAGCTCCGGCAACCCCATTGATTTTTTTCACCTCCCCGCTACAATGCGGCGCCCTTTTGGGATCACCCCTTCAACCTTCCCACCAATCCACCCTTTGCTGGAGGCAAGCACCCTTTGATCACCCTCTATTCCAATCCACGCTGCGCCAACTCCCACAAAACCCGCTTGGTTCTGGCTGAAAAAGAGCTCCCCGTCACCACCATCGAGCTGGACGATCCCGACAATCTCCCCCCGGAGTTCCTCAAGCTGAACCCTTACGGCAAGCTGCCGACGATTATTGACCGGGACGATGTCTTCTTCGAGCCCACCATCATCAATGAATACTTGGATGAGCGCTACCCGCACCCGCCGCTGAAGCCCGGCACCCCGGCCAACCGCGCCAAGATGCGCCTGGCGGTACAGCACATCGAAAACGAGATCTATCCGCTCTACTTCAACTGGGAAAAGGTGAAGAAGAAATCCGAGCCGATGAAGAAGATCCGCGTGTACCTGAACACGCTGAACAACCATCTGGAAAACTGCACATGGTTTGTTGCCGACCAGTACACACTGGCCGACATCACACTGGCTCCGGCGCTCTACCGCCTGCGCACCAACGCCCATTCGCTCGACATGAAGCAGTGGCCGCACCTGAACGCCTACATGGATCGCCTGTTCGAGCGCCCGGCGTTCGACCAGTCACTTTCCGACTACGAGGACATGCTCCGCCAGCGGTTCTAGCCCTTCCCCCTTAACTTGGGATCATCCCGGGTGTAGGCTTGCGTTGTGATTGATCTCATCCCTGCCGACCATGAACAGCGGCGCGAGGTAGAAAACTTCATCCATCAGCGTTTCGCCGAAAGCCACAACGCCAATATCTCCCATTTCATGCCCTACCTTTTGCGCATCCGCGAGGACGGTAGCGGTGCGTGGCGTGCGGTGGCGGGGCTTAGGCCCGCGGCGACATCCCGCGGCAACCAACCCCTTTTTCTCGAGCGCTACCTTGACCAGCCGGTGGAACAGACCATCTTCCGCACCACCGACAGCGCGGTCGATCGTCAAAAAATCGTGGAGATCGGCAACCTTGCCGAAACCTCTCCCGGTGGCGGCCGTCACGCCATCATCGCCCTGACCGGGTTCCTCGCCGGTTATGGATTCCACTGGGTGGTCTTCACCGCCATCCCGCGATTGGCCAACGCCTTCCCCCGCCTCGGCATGGAGCCGACCCCGCTGGCGACCGCCAGCCCCGACAAGCTGAGCGCGAAGGAACGCAAGGAGTGGGGCAACTACTACGACGAACACCCCACCGTGCTGTGCGGCCGCATCAGCGATGGCTTCCGCACGCTAGACGACCTAAACGCGCCCATCAGCACAGAGCTGCACGCCTCACTGCTGGTGGGATATCACATCGGCCGCTGGTGGCGATCCAAGGGGTTGGAGTAGCAGTGAACCACCTGCAACAACAGCTTCGCTTCTGGCAGCGAAACCGCCCCGACCACCCCGCGCTGGAGGGGCATCACCGCGATGGCGGAACCGTCACCATCCACTACGGTGCGCTGGCGTCATGGCAGCAGGCCCTGACCGAACTGTGGCACCTCTCCCCCTCCGCCCGGGTGGTCGCCTTGCTGTGCGACAACACCCCCGACACCACCCTGCTCGACCTCGCGCTGATGGCCGATGGCATCGCCACCGTACCCATCCCGCCATACTTCAGCCCGGAGCAGATCCGCCACCTGCTGACGCAGGCCAAGGTGGACACCATCGTCAGCGACCAGCCCCAACGGCTGCGCCCGCTGCTGCAGCAGCTCGGCCTCCAGCCGTCCGATGAAATCACGGTTGAAGGGAGCTGCACCACGCTGCACAGCTACCGCATCGCCACGCCACGCGGCGGCGGCCGCTTCGATAAAATCACCTACACCTCCGGCTCCACCGGCAATCCCAAGGGGGTCTGCCTGCGCAACAGCGCGATGCTCCGGGTAGCCCGGTCGCTACAGACGGCAACCGCCGCTAACCAACAGGATCGCCATCTCGCCCTGCTCCCCTACGCCACCCTGCTGGAGAATATCGGCGGCATCTATGTGCCGCTGATGGCGGGCGCGACCATCATCCAGCCGACACTGGCGCGCGTCGGCCTGCGCGGCAGCAGCGGGCTTGATCCGCAACGCATGGTGGCGGCGCTCGGTGACTACCGCGCCACCAGTTGCATCATGATCCCACAGATGCTGCTGGCGCTGGTCGCGCAGGTGGCCGCCAACCCGGACAGGCGCCCGGCGCACCTTCGCTTCGCCGCCGTCGGCGGCGCGCCGGTCTCTCCCGCCCTGCTGACCCGCGCGGAGCAGCTCGGGCTACCGGTATTCGAGGGCTACGGGCTCTCCGAAGCCGCCAGCGTCGTCGCCGTCAACCGCCCCGACGCGCGCAAAATCGGCAGCGTCGGCAAGCCTTTGCCGCATGTCACGCTGCGCACCGCCGATGATGGCGAGCTCTGGGTCAAGGGGGCGCTGATGGAGGGCTACCTCGACCACGACGGCACCATCACCTCCCAATGCGACAGCGACGGCTTCTGGCCTACCGGCGATCTCGGCCATCTGGACGACGAGGGCTTTCTGCATCTTGAGGGGCGGATCAAACAGATCTTTATCACCGCCTTCGGGCGCAATGTGGCGCCGGAGTGGGTAGAAAAGGAGCTGACCATCGAGCCGGAAATCGCCCAAGCCGCCCTGTTCGGCGAGGCCAAGCCGTTCAATGTGGCGGTCATCGTCGCCCGCGACCCATCCGCTGTCGAAACTGCCGTCGCCCGCGCCAACGCCCGCCTGCCGGACTACGCCCGCGTGGGACGCGTCGTGTTGGCCACCGCCCCCTTTTCCACCGACAACGGACAGGCTGCAACCAATGGCACCCCTCTTCGCCATCGCATTGCCGAGGCCTACCGTGATGCTATCGGAGCATGTTATTCCAAGGAGTGATCATGAGTTTTTATCAACAACTACAAGAAGCAACAGCAGAAGAGCGCAACAGGCTGCTCTCCATCCCCTTCATCACCCGAGGGGCGGCGGGCGAGCTCGGCGTCGAGAGCTACCTCGCCTTTCTCGGTCAGGCCTATCACCATGTAAAACACACGGTGCCGCTGCTGATGGCCTGTGGCGGGCGGCTGCCGGAGCGGCTGGAGTGGCTGCGCGAGGCGATCGGCGAATATATCGAAGAAGAGATGGGGCATCAGGAGTGGATCCTCAACGATATCAAGGCGGCGGGCGGCGATAGCGAGGCGGTGCGCCACGCCACCCCGCTGCCGGCGACCGAGATCATGGTCGCCTACGCCTACGACACCATCATGCGCCGCAATCCGGTTGGATTCTTCGGCATGGTGCTGGTGCTGGAGGGAACCAGCATCGCCTTGGCGACCAGTGCCGCTGCCGCCATTCAAGCCGCCACCGGCCTGCCGAACACCGCATTCAGCTACCTCACCTCCCACGGCGAACTCGATGTCGGCCATGTCGATTTCTTTGAGAAACTGATGAACCGGCTGGATAGAGAAGAGGATCAACAGTGTGTCATCCGCTGCGGTCAGATCTTCTACCGCCTCTACGGCGATATCTTCCGCGCGCTGCCGGTGATCCCCAACCGCTAATGCGCGGATCGATTCTCGTACTCCAGCAGGTTCCCCATGAACCCGCGGCACTGATCGGCAACCTCCTCACCGAAGCGGGCTTGGCACTGCAACCGCTTCTGGTCGGTGAAGAGCCCATCCCGCGGCAGCCGGATGGATACCAAGGCGTCGTCATCATGGGGGGGCCGGCCTCCGCCAACGACGCCACACCTGAAATCGAAGCACAACTGCAACTGGTGCGCTGGTCTCTGGAGCACGGCACTCCGATGCTCGGCATCTGCCTCGGCGCCCAACTGATGGCCAAGGCGGCCGGAGGCCACATTCTCCCGTCGCCGCTGCGCGAGTTAGGCTGGTATCCGCTCAGTCCGACCCCCGAAGGAAGCAACGATCCACTGTTCCGCCACCTATCGGTCAATCAGCCCGTGTTCCAGTGGCATGGCGAAACCTTTACCCTGCCTCCCGATGCCACCCTGCTGGCAAGCTGCCCGCAGGTTCCCAATCAGGCATTTCGGCTGGGGAGGGGGCAATACGGCCTCCAGTTTCATGTGGAGATCGATGCCGCGCTGGTCGATAGCTGGATCGAGCACGGCTCCGACGAACGCCGTCACCTAGGCTCCGCGGGCGTCGCGCGGGTGCGCGGTGACACCACCGCCCATGTCGCGCAGGCCA
>WFMN01000165.1 GCA_015489095.1 Mariprofundaceae bacterium
CTTGACAAAACAACAAGTTGTGGAAACGCTACCACGCCATCAGCATTTGATCTATTGAAGAAACAATATGGAGGATAGTATGATGAACAATGGATTGAAAACGGTAGCAATAGCAGTGGCTTTGCTGGTTGCGAGCGGAACGGCATCGGCGATGGGTGATAAAGATCTCGCTAAAGCGATGGCGAAGCAGAGCGGGCTGAGCACGGCGCAGGCCGAGCAGGCGATCGCGGCATTCAAGGCGGTGGTCATCGCGCAGGTGAAAACGGGCGAGGCGGTGCGGCTGAAGGGGTTCGGCAAGTTTACCTTGAAGGAGACCAAGGCACACAAGGGTCGCAACCCCAAAACCGGCGAGACGATCAACATCCCGGCGCGTAACCACCTGCGCTTCAAAGCCTTTCAGGGCGTGAAGGATCAGTTGAACCCGAAGAAATAGGAGGCACGAGCTGTGCGGTTTTTGGATGTAAAAACAGATTTCGCCTTCAAGAAGGTGTTTGGCAGCGAAGAGTCGAAAGATATTCTGATCAGCTTTCTGAATGCCGTGGATCTGTTTGATGGCAAAAAGCAGATTACTTCGTTGACCATCGTTGACCCATATAACATCCCGATGTTGAAGGGGATGAAAGATACATTCGTGGATGTGAAGGCCGAGCTGGATGATGGCAGTCATGTGATCATCGAAATGCAGGTGCTGAACACGGAGGGCTTTGAAAAGCGGGTGCTCTACAACGCGGCAAAGAAGTATGCCGCCCAACTCCAAAAAGGCGATGCCTATTCGCTGCTCAATCCTGTCATTGCGCTGACGATTACGGACTTTGTGCTGTTTGATGATATGTCAGGTATGATCAGCCGCTTCAAGCTGCTTGAAAAGAAGGAACTCATTGAGTACACGGACGATATCGAGTTGATCTTTATCGAGCTTCCGAAGTTTACCAAGGCCGAGGATGAACTTGATGGCATCTTGGATAAATGGATCTATTTCATCAAAAATGCGGGGCGCCTAGATTATGTGCCAAAGAACATGGATGCCGAGTTGGAGCACGCTTTCCGGATAGCCAATGAAGCGAATTTCACCGAGGAAGAGCTAGAGCTACAGCACCGCAAGAAAGATTTTGTCTATATGCAGAAAAGCTCCATTGATCTAGCGAAGCGGCAGGGTCTTGAGCAAGGACTTGAGCAAGGGATTGAGCAAGGACTTGAGCAGGTAGTGATGAAATCATCTCAAGCAGGAATGAATGTGGAGTTGATTGTACAGATCACAGGGTTGAGTGCGGAGAAGATAAAGGAAATTATTCTGCATAATAAGCGAATTAAAAAGAGTATCTAGCTTGATTTTTTCTTGTTTTTTTACGGTGACAGCTCACTAAATGTACTAACCGAGGCCGCAGCAGTACCGCAAGCTGTTCCGGGACTACATGTGGCGGCACAAAGTCAAGCTGGGAATCACCGCGGCTGGGCGCAAGTCAACGGCTGGCGCGGCGAGACCGACACACTGGAAAAGATGAAAAAACGGGTGGCGTTAAGAGCACTCCTACAGGCAGATTCCCCCGTAGGAGCGGATTCCCATCCGCGAAGCTGCGCTGGAATCCAGAGGCTCGTGGATTCAGTCTTATTAGTAAACGGCCATCGAAGCCAAACGAACCGTTCAGGCGGCCATACGATGCTTGAGTTCGCTGATCTCCTTTTCCATGGTGTTGATTCTGAGAACTACGGCTTCGTGTTGATCCTTCCGTACATTGACTTCGTACAGCCGATTGAGGGAGGCATTGTTTTGGTCGATGCGTGAGTCCAGTCGGTCGATGCGAGCCCCCAGTTCGGCGCGAACCTCATCAATACGGGCGCTCAGTTCGGCGCGAACCTCATCAATGCGGGCGCTCAGTTCGGCGCGAACCTCATCAATGCGGGCGCTCAGTTCGGCGCGAACCTCATCAATGCGGTTGTTTGTCTCATCAATGCGCCTGCTTTGATCAATAAGGTGCTGATTGACATCATCAAGCCGTTGATTGACGGCGTCGAGCCGCACATTGACCGAACGCAATTCAGAACTCATTCGTTCTTGGTTTGACTTGATTGCCGTGAGCTCTGGCAGCAGGTACTCCTGCATGGCGGAGACGATAGCCTTCTTCATATCCACAGCGCAATAGTAGGTGATTCATGCTGGATTGTCAATGGCAAGATGTCCTCTTTCTATACTGTTGTAGGAGAGGGCTCCAGCCCCTGAATGGGTATGGCGCTGGCCGGTTCGCGGTCTGGAGTCCCCTCCTACAGGCAGATGTCCCTCGTAGGAGCGGATTCCCATCCACGAAGCCGCACTTGACAAGATAGCAGGTTGTGTGGATTCTAGCCGCTATCGACAGTTGATCTGTTGAGGAAGCAATGTGGAGGATAGTATCATGAATAATGGATTGAAAACGGTAGCAATAGCAGTGGCTTTGATGGTTGCGAGCGGAACGGCATCGGCGATGGGCGATAAGGAGCTGGCCAAGGCGATGGCGAAGCAGAGCGGGCTGAGCACGGCGCAGGCCGAGCAGGCGATCGCGGCATTCAAGGCGATCGTGGTCGCGCAGGTGAAAACGGGCGAAGCGGTGCGCCTGAAAGGGTTCGGCAAGTTTACCTTGAAGGAGACCAAGGCGCACAAGGGGCGCAACCCGAAAACCGGCGAGACAATCACCATCCCGGCGCGCAACCACCTGCGTTTCAAAGCATTTCAGGGCGTGAAGGATCAGCTCAATCCGAAAAAGTAGGGGTCGCCATTCTGCGGAGGCTGAAACTCGCAACGAGTTGCTGAGGCTGACGATAGCGCCCGGCTTCACGGGAGAAAATGTGTATTGAAGGGCGTGTTTTCACCGCAGGGGCGCGGAGCTGTAGGAGGGGTCTCTAGGCCGCGAACCGGCCAGCAGCGCCATACCCATTCGGGGTCTGGAGACCCCTCCTACAGGCAGCTCACCGTAGGAGCGGATTCCCATCCGCGAAGCCGCACTGCGCGTTTTCGCCTTGCAATCGAACAAGCCATGGGGCGATCTGAACAGTTACAGCATGTGGCTGAATAAGTTGCATGTGACCTTATACAGGAGATGATACATGCATCAGGTTAATATACATGAAGCCAAGACCCACTTATCCAAATTGATTCAGGAAGCCGTGATGGGCGAAGAGGTCATTATTGCCAAAGACAACAAACCCATGGTCAAACTTGTTGTGATGCCAAACATGAAGCCAGAGCGCAAGCTGGGCACGGCCAAGGGGCTCGTCCAATTCATCTCCGATGATTTCGATGCGCCCTTGGATGATTTTGCTGATTATCAATGAAAATATTGGTCGACACCCATGTGCTCCTCTGGCTGTTTGAAGATGCCCCGCAACTTTCAAGCCATGCCAAAGAAGCCTTTTTTGACCTTGATACGAAGATCTATTTCAGTGCGGCTAGTTACTGGGAAATCTGCATCAAGCAATCCATTGGCAAGCTGGAGCTGGCTACGGGGTGGGAAGTCATCATTCCACGCGAGCTGAAGCGCAACCATATCCAATGGTTGACCATCGAACCCGAACACATGCAGGGTATTTTGACACTGCCGTGGCATCATAGAGACCCTTTTGATCGTCTGCTCATCGCGCAAGCCATGCAGGAGTCGATGTCTGTTATCACTGCCGACAAGCAGATCGCAAAATATGATATTCCAATAATCTGGTAATGCCATTAAAGTAAGGGAGGCTCCGCAGGGGCGTGGAGCTGTAGGAGGGGTCTCCAGACCCCGAATGGGTGGTGCGCTGCTGCTGGCCAGTTCGCGGTCTGGAGACCGCTCCTACAGGCAGATGTCTCTCGTAGGAGAGGATTTCCCTCCGCGCCTTCGCGGTGAAAAAATGAACCACAAAGGCACAAAGACACGAAGGAAAAGGAAAATGTCATCTCGGCGCAGGCCGGAATGACGGATTTTTCTTTTCTCCGTGACTCTGTGCCTCTGTGGTAAACAAACAAGGAGCAAGCAACCAAATGCAACAGCATCATCAACTGCTGACCATCACCACCAACGGGCGCGGCTGCGTCAATATCACCCGTCATCTGCGGGAGGCGGTGCGCGCCAGCGGGCTGCAGGATGGCGTGGTCAATCTGCTGGTGCAGCACACCAGTTGCTCGCTGATGATTCAGGAGAACGCCGATCCCGATGTGCTACGCGATGTCGAGGCGTTTCTGGCGCGGGTGGTGCCGGATGGCGATCCATCCTACCTCCACTGCAACGAGGGCGACGACGACATGGCGGCGCATATCCGCATGGCGCTGACCCAGGTGTCGCTGGCGATTCCCTTCAGTGGCGGGCGGTTGGCGCTGGGGGGCTGGCAGGGGGTCTTCCTGTACGAGCATCGCTACGCGCCCCACTCGCGGCGGGTGGCGGTGCATATTCTGGGCGAGTGATGCTGCCGATCACGCTCCTGCTGACCACGGTCGATAGCCACGATGATGCGCACCGCTTGGCGCGGGAGTTGGTCGCGCGGCGGCTTGCGGCTTGCGTGCAGGTTTCCGCGCCGATCACCTCGCACTACCGCTGGCAGGGTAAGCAGGAGGAGAGCGTGGAGTATCGCTTGCAGATCAAGATGTTGCCGGAGCGGTGCGAGGCGGCGGTGGCGTGGTTGACCGCCCACCACCCCTACCAGACGCCGGAGATCGTGCGCTTGGATGGTGCGGCCTCCGAGGGCTACGCGCGGTGGATGCGGGTGGAGCAACTGTCCACCCAAGGCTAGGCTTTGACCCTGCGTAACTATTCAGCTCATCCCATGGTTTGCCCGATAGCTGCGTTGAACATGCTCATGTGCGAATAGCACACTGCGCGTGTTCGCCTTGCTATCGAACAAACCATGGGCGATCTAAACAGTTCCAACATGTGGCCGAATAGCTACAATTCAACCAAGGAGAATGGTGTGGATATCAGCAAAATAGCGGTGGGTTCGGATGTGCCCAACGAGGTGAATGTGGTGATCGAGGTGCCGCAGCATGGCGACCCGATCAAGTATGAGCTCGACAAGGCTTCCGGCGCGGTGGTGGTGGATCGCTTCATGCATACCTCGATGCACTACCCCTGTAACTACGGGTTTATTCCCAATACGCTGTCCGACGACGGCGATCCGGTCGATGTGCTGGTGGTGAGCAGCTTCTCGCTGATGCCGGGGTGTGTGATCCCCTGCCGCCCGGTGGGGGTGTTGCAGATGGAGGACGAGGCGGGGATGGACGCCAAGGTGGTGGCGGTGCCGGCGCCCAAGCTGAAGCCGATCTACAACCATGTGCAAGAGGTGACCGACCTGCCCGAGTTTCTGCTCAATCAGATCAAGCATTTCTTCGAGCATTACAAGGATCTGGAGCCGAACAAGTGGGTGAAGGTATCCGGTTGGGGCGATAAAACGGCGGCGCAACAGGAGATTCTCGATTCCGTTGCCCGCTTTGGAGCGGAATGATGGCTGAGCAACCCCAAAAACCCGCATACTCGCCCGGACTGGCCGGGGTGTACGCCTGTGAGTCGGCGATCTCCTCCATCGACGGCGAGCTGGGCAAGCTGGAGTATCGCGGCATCGATATCGAAACGCTGGCGGAGCACTCCACCTTCGAGGAGACCTGCTGCCTGCTGCTCGATGGCAAGCTGCCCACCCGCGACGAGCTGAAGGCGTTCGATTCCGGCTTGCGCCACCATCGTCGGATCAAGTTCCGCATTCGCGATATCATGAAGTGCTTTCCTGAGTCGGCCCATCCGATGGATGCGTTGCAGGCCTGTGTGGCGGTGCTGGGGATGTTCTACCCGCTGCCGAAAAGCGAGGATGGTTCGCTGGCGCCGGAAGAGGTGCGGGCGGTCTGCCTGCGGCTGATTGCCAAGCTGCCGACACTGGTGGCGGCGCACGCCCGGATGCGCAACGGCGACGACCCCATTCCACCGCGTGACGACCTGTCGCACGCCGGCAATTTTCTCTATATGTTGAGTGGCGAAGAGCCCGATCCACTGGCGGAGCGTATTATGGATGTGGCGCTGATTGTGCACGCCGAGCATACCATGAACGCCAGCACCTTCTCCGCGCTGGTGACGGCATCGACGCTGGCCGACCCCTACACCGCGATCAGCGCCGCGATCGGTGCCCTCTCCGGCCCGCGCCACGGCGGCGCCAACGAGAGCGTGCTGCAGATGCTCGACGAGATCGGCAGTGTCGATCGGGCGGAGGCCTACTTGCACGAAAAGCTGGAGCATAAAGGGAAGATTGTCGGGCTGGGACATCGGGTCTATAAAACCAAGGATCCGCGTGCCACCCTGCTGCAGCGCCTCTACGGCGAGATGGTAAGCAAGTTCGGCAGCGACCCTACCTACGAGATCGCGCGCCAGATCGAAACCCTCTCCGCCGGCACGCTGGGTAAGAAGGGGGTTTGCCCCAATGTCGATTTCTACTCCGGGATCGTTTACCGCAAGCTCAACATCCACACCGACCTGTTTACGCCGATCTTTGCCATCGCCCGCGTTGCCGGCTGGCTGGCGCACTGGAAGGAGCAGTTGGGCCACAGCCGGATCTACCGCCCCAGCCAGATCTATGTCGGCAAGCGGCGGCAGCCGTTCGTGCCGATCGACGAGCGCTGAGGCTAGGATTTTACCGCGGCAGCCGATGGTGGCCGCCGCGTTTGCGGTTTACAGGGTTTTCAAGAAGGCGATCAGATCGGCCTGCTTGGCCGGGTCGCAGATATGTTGCGCCGGCATCTTGGTCTTCGCCGCGGGGTTGCCCGAGAAACGCTTGATCGCCTTGCCGGAGTCACAGTCCCAGATGGCGATCTTGTCGGGCGTCCACACCCAGCCCCCCTTGGCCAGCGCCGCGCTGTAGCGCATATCGGCCATGGTGCCGGCCTTGCGGCCGACGATGCCCTTGAGGCCGGGGCCGACCTTCTTCTTTTCATTGAAATTGTGGCACATGGCGCATTTCTTGGCGATCG
Source organism: Mariprofundaceae bacterium (assembly GCA_015489095.1). GTDB lineage: Bacteria > Pseudomonadota > Zetaproteobacteria > Mariprofundales > J009 > S009-29. Next base: position 6,950 of record WFMN01000165.1, read on the forward strand.
CCTTTCCGCGCCTTGCATCGCCGTGGATGGCCTCTGCCACCGGGGTGGCGTTGCGCTGCAGCGCCTGCAATGCACGCCCCACATCGGCGGCGGGGTGCGGCATCGCCTGTTGCAGCTTGCTGGCGGTATGGGGCGGCTCCTGCTTGGTAACGGCGACGGTGTCGTGCCCCGTCTCTCTGGGCGGTTTCGGCCGTGCCGTTGGCTGCGCGACCGCTTGTTGCTTCGGGGATGGCGCCGGTGGCGCGCTGTTTTGACAGGCGAACAACGGCAGGGTGACGGTGGCGATGGCGATGGCGCGTAGGGTGGTGTGCATGGTTACTCCTGCTCGTGTTGGGGCTCCGCCTCCGGTTGGGGGCAGGCGGCGTTGGCGTCGGTGGTGATGGTGATCAGGGCGGCGATGTGGTGGCGGTGTGCCGCCCACGACTGGGCGGCGAGCGGGTTGCCGAAGGGGTTGAGAATCAGGTGGCGCTGGCGGCTGCTGATGAAGGAGGCCGGTTGCGGAAAGAGGCGTTGTAAAACCTTGGCCGCGGTAGGCGGGGTGATGGTGACCCCGCTCTGCAGCCGGTAGCCGATCCAGATGCGCTGCTGCTCCAGCAGCTGCATGAACAGCGCCTCCGCGCGTTCGGGGAGCGGCTGCTCGACCTTGAGCAGGTGGAGGCTGAACCGATCATGATGGGGGTCGTTGATCATGATGTCGCTGATCGCTTGGTGCAGCACGCGGTTCAATCGGCGGCTGCTGCGATCCTCGGCGCGGTGGCGGTGGTAGAGGTGGTGGGCGATGTAGGTGCCGTAGAGGGCGTCGGGCACCATGACATGGATATCGAGCGCCGATTGCGCGCGGTCGATCTCCTTTTGCAGCCGTTCGGCTTGGGTTTCATCCTGCATCAGCGCCACCATGCGCGGCGGTTGCGCAAGATCGCCGGCGATGGCCACCAGATGGGAGAGGGTGGTGGTGATGTGGCTGAAGCCGTCGGCATCGCTGTTGGAGGGGGCGGCCAGCATGGCGACATCGCAATCGGCGAGGTAGGGGGTGAAGATCTCCATCTGCGACAGATCCCACGGCACCACGCGGATGGTGACATCGTCGTTCTGGATGGTTGGCGCGTCGTCGCGCCACGCCTGCAGGTAACGCTGATGGGCTTGGCATTCCGCCGCCGACTGGTGGTCGATGATGGTGAGTTGGATCGCCTGAAAATCGCTTAAGAGGTTGTCCAGCAGCTTGGGGATGCCGCCCACCCAGCCGATCACCAGCAGCCGCAGGGTGTGGCGGTGGCGGCGGTGGTGCGCCAGCGCCAGCGGAGGCTGGGAGGGCATGGGGTCGGGGTTGCGCAACACATAGGTTAACTCGCCGCACAGGGCGTTGGTGCTGACGGCGATACCGAGCACCCCACGCACGGCGAACCCCTGCCGCGGGGATTGATCGAGGGCGTAGATCGGTTGCAGCCGGTAGTGGTCGTCGATCAGCGCCAGCAGGATGGCTCCCCGCGCAAAGAGCTGCGGTAGTAGGGGGAGCAGCGGCTGTTGGTTGGATCCCTGTTGCAGCATCCAGCCGCGACCGGCGTCGCGGTGCAGCGTCCCCTCCCATTCGGCGGCCTGCAGGGCGGATTCGCCCGATTGGGGCGGGATCAACAGTTGTTGCATGATCAGCTCGAAATCCTGATGGACGATGGCGTTGCTGAGCGAAGAGGCGCGGAAGGTGATCTCCGACAGGGTGGTGGGGGGCGGTGCCGAGTGCGGTTCGCGATCCCAGCCGATCTGCAGCATGTGGTCGAACTTCTTCAACCTAGGGTAGGCCTTGCCGGACATGGCGATGGTGACATCGATGGTGGGGTTGATGCGGCGCAGCGCCAGGTAGCCGAAGGAGGCGTTGGCCAGCGACGCCGCCTCCTGTTCGTTGTCGGGGAGCATCAGCAGCGCCTCGCTTGCGGTGTTGGCGCTAACGCGCAGCAGGTCGTCGTTGTCGGCGGGGGTGCCGAAGCGGTGGTTGACCCAGGTTTCGTTGCCCAGCGCCGCCGGCACCGTGGCGGAGGGGAGCAGCAGCGCCAGCTTGATGCTCGAGAAGTAGTGCTCCGACAGCCGGCGCAGCTGGTGCAGGATATGGGGGGCGACATGCGACCAGCCGATGAGCACCGCGTGGTTGGACATCATCAGCCGTTCGTTGCGCAGCCGATCCATCAGCCCGGAGACGATGTTGGAGCCGATGCCGATGAAGAAGGAGAAGAGGAACACCCCGATGATCACGGTGACGATGGTGATCAGGGCGAGCGCCGCCGATTCGGGGAAATGGACGGCGTTGCCGGGGTCGGTCAGCAGGCGGAACATGAACCAGATGGGGGCGAGGATGGTGTTATCGTTGGGATCGAGGCCGTTTTCCTGCGAGTAATCGAAGGGGCCGAGCATCATCTGCGCCAGTGCGCCGCCACCGATGGAGAGGACGGCGGTGATCAGCACCACCAGATTGATCTCCTGCAGGTACTGCCCCTCGCGCATGACGATGCGCAGGTTGCGGAAGATCATCATCCACGGCCTGAGCAGGCGGATGAGGCGGAACATGCGCAGCGCGCCACCGTGGGGGATGACGGCGAAGGCGGGGATCATCAGGATGGTGGCCACGGTGTCGAGCCACCAGAAGATCCACTCGGTGATTCGCTCACGGTCGGTTTCGAAACGCATGGTGCGCATGACGGCCACGCGGACGACCAGTTCGATGACGAAGTAGATGATCAGCACCCACAGCAGGGTGTTGGTGGCGACGAAGGAGAGCATGATGATCAACGAGGTCAGCATGCCGTAGGTGGGGGAGGACATCGCGCTCTGCATGTCGAGGTAGCGGAAAAAGCGCAGTGTTCGCAGCAGGTAGAGGGCGCGCACCCAGCGCGCCATGGTGGCGTCAGGCCCGTCAAACGGCATGCCGAAGATGGTGATCAACAGCGATGCCACGCCAACGACATCGAGTGCCAGAAAGAGGATATCCATCTTCTGGGCGGATGAGGCGCGGTAGGGGTTGGTGCGTGCCTTGCGGATCAAAAGGGCGATGCGCAGCCCGATTTCGGTGCTGAAGATGACGAACAGCAGCGCCGCCAGCCACGGGTTGTGGCTGAAGGAGAGGGCGATCAGCACCATCATCAACGCCCCGAAACGGGGGTGGTTGAGCACCCACTCCAGATAGTAGTAGCGGCTTACGCGATTCATGCGCGCCGGCGGGGAAGAAATCTGCTCGCTCATCGGCGGCGCAGGATAGCAGGGTTGTCCGTTCGCTGCTTGTTTTCCGCGATTCCGGGGCGATGTTGTTGCGCCACAGAGGAGAGGGCTCTGTCATTCCGGCGTAGGCCGGAATCCATGTGGACTGCGCGCTCACTGGATACCGGCCTGCGCCGGTATGACGATAGTTTACACGCTACTTTTCCCTTGTCGCTTCGTGCATTCATGGTTCAATATCTCCGCGCTGCGGAGGTGCGGAACCTGTAGGAGGGGTCTTGTTCGCTGCATTCGAGCCTTACATCGCGTTTTGCGTTTGTCGATGGTTGCCTTTGGCGGTACGATGGCGGGGGATGATGGCAGGGAGGTGGCACATATGCGGCGAAATCTGTTGATCATGCGTCATGGGCAGGCGGGTGGTGGCGTGCGCGATGTCGATCGAGCGCTCACCGAGCGGGGGCGGCGCGATGCCGGCAAGATCGGGGCGTGGCTGCGCCGGCAGGGGTTGCTGCCGGAGTTGGTGATCGCCTCCGCCGCCCGGCGAACCAGCGAGACAGCGCGGTTGTGCTGTGCCGCGGCCGGGGTGGACGGGGCGCGGATTCGCTACGAGCCCGCCCTCTATCAGGCGGATTGCGCGGGATGGATGGCGGAACTGGCGGCGATTCCCGATGGGGTCGCCACCCTGCTGCTGATCGGCCACAACCCGACGCTGTCGTGGCTGGTGGGGGAGCTCGGCGGCGAGCCGGTCATGCTCTCCACCGCCAACCTTGTCCACCTGACCACCGACGGCGACTGGAACAGCCCCATGCGGCAGCAGGCGGTTATTCGCCCGACGAAGCTGTAGCCGGCGGCGCTATTTCTTCAGGGAGATCAGGCGCTGGGTCATCGCCTCGCTGATGATGACCGCCTTCTCGGTGGGGAGGAAGGAGAGGATCTTGCCCACCCTCTTCTCGTTCATGCGTAGAAAGACCTTGACCACGGTTTCGAGATCGACATTGGCGATGACGGCCGCGGCGCGCTCCGGTTTCATGCCGGCATAGACAGCGGTCAACCGTTTGATCTTCTTGGCCTTGATGCTATCTTCCTGTTTGAGCATGTCACGCAGCGACGCCTCCATTTTCTTCATCTCGTCGATGCGCACCAGCGCCTTGGTTTCGATCTCCGCCAGTTTCTTTTCGCGTTCGTCCAGCTTTTTCTCGCGCTCGTCCAACCGCTTCTGATAGGCGCGCAGCGAGGCGAGAATCTCGGCGTCCTTGCCCGATGGCAGCGCCTCTGCCGCCTGCGCGATCGAGATATCGGCGATGCCGATCAGGGTGGAGATGGCATCGTCGGCGCGCGGCTTGGGCGCCGGCCCGGGGTGAGGGGCGGCCGGAGCGACGCTGGCGGCGGCGGCAGGCGCTGCCGGCGGCGGGGGGGCGTGGTGGCTCCACAGCGGCAGGGTGATCTTGGCGACCACCATCAGGCTGAGCAGGGTGATCATGGTGGTAAAGGCGGTGCGCATGGTGCTACTCTCTCTCGTCAACGGTGGCGCGGACGCGGTTCGAGGCGGCGCACAGATCGCTGATCTGCTGTTCGTTGCGCAGGTTGATGGTGCGCTGCCGTTGGCGCACGATGTTGGTGTCGGCCTTGTCGTGCACCGTCTCCTTGACGCTGGCGGCGGTCCACAAGCGAATCAGGTGCTGCTCCTCGTGCTGCAACTGGGCGATCTGCTGCTCGATAAAGATGGTCATCGCCCGCTTCTCTTCGATCGCCGAGCTGATGGCCACCAGCCGGGCGGCCGCGGCGCCGTCGCCCATGGAGTGGCTGCGCTCCTCGCTTAACCGGCTGATGTCACGGGCGATGGCATCGCAGGTGTCGCGGAACTGTTTGCGCCGCCGCTGAAGATCGGCGAGCTCCTGCTCGCGCTTGCGGCGGTCGTTGGCCGCCAGTTTGGCCAGCAAGCGATGGGCGGTTTGGGTCATTTTTGTTCCCATCGCAAAAAGTCCGTCCGTGGCGATTCGCGGTCGGAGACCGCTCCTACAGCCTGTAGGAGGGGAATCCTTTCCCCGAACCCATGCGTCCGTGGCGATTCGCGGTCGGAGACCGCTCCTACAGGTTGCACAATCATCATACCTGCGTGGTCGGCGCCTGCTGGGCGTGCAGGGTGAGCAGTTGGTTGATCGCCTCGGCGCGGGGGACATTGGCGTCGGGGGGCTGCTGCAGGAAAGCGCGGATCTGATCGATGCGGCCGATGACGGCATCGAGCTGCGGATTGCTGCCCTGTTCGTAGGCTCCCATGGTGATCATATCCTCCATCTCTTCGTAGAGTGACAGATCCTTACGCAAGGCGCGTGCCGCTTGCAACTGTTCGCGCGGACTGAGTTGGTTTTCGAGGCGGCTGATGCTGCGCAGGATGTTGATGGCGGGGTAGTGTCCCTGCTCGGCGAGGCGCCGTTCCAGCACAATGTGGCCGTCGAGAATCGCCATCGAGGCGTCGGCGACCGGATCGGCCGCGAGGTCGTCCCCCTCCACCAGCACGGTGTAGAAGGCGCTCAGGTTGCCGCTCCCTTCGCCGGGGCCCGCGCGCTCCAAGAGTTCGGCGATGGCGCTGAAGCAGGAGGGGGTAAACCCCTTGGTGGTCGGCGGCTCGCCCAGCATCAGGCCGATCTCCCGTTGCGCTTGGGCGAAGCGGGTCAGGCTGTCCATCATCAACAGCACGCGGTGGCCGTGGTGGCGGAACTGCTCGGCGATGGTGGTGGCCATCAGGGCGGCCCGTACCCGAAGCACCGGCGGGGTGTCGGAGGTGGCGACCACCACGACCGAGCGCTTGAGCGCCTCTTCGCCCAAGGCGATGTCGAGAAACTCGCGCACCTCCCGACCGCGCTCGCCCACCAGCGCGATGACATTGATCTCGGCGTCGGTGTTGCGCGCCAGCATCCCCATCAGCGAGCTTTTTCCCACCCCCGCGCCGGCGAAGATGCCCAGCCGCTGCCCCCACCCCACCGGCAGGCAGGCATCCATCGCTTTGACACCGAGCTGCATCGGGGTGTCAATAAGATGGCGGGCGCAGGGGTTGAGGCGATGTCCATGCAGCGGGCAGTTGGTGCCCTGCGGCTTGAGTGGACGGCCGTCCATCGCCTGGCCTAGGGCGTTGATGACCCGACCCAACAGATGGTCATCGACCGGGATGGTGGGGGCGCTGTGGCGCGAGAGCACGGCGTCGCCGGGGGCGATGCCGCGGGTGGCGCCGACCGGCATCAGCATGATGCGTTCGTCGCGGAAACCGACCACCTCGGCCTCGATGTTGCTGCCGGAGGAGCAGAAGATCTCGCAGGCGTCACCGATGCTGGCGCTGATGCCGGTCACCTCGAGCATCGGCCCCAGCACCTTGTGCACCCGGCCGCGCAGCGGGTAGGGGGCGCGGTTGGCGAAGCGCGACAGCACCGCCCGCCGCGACTCTTGGTGCCAGATGACCTGCTCAGGCATCCGTGGCGTGGATCGAGGCCTGGAGTTCCGGTCGGATGGTGCGCACCAGTTCGGCTACCGCGTGCAGCGGGTCGATAAAGGCGTCCTGTTGCGGCGAGATCAGCCGGCAGCTACCGCCCTCCAGCGTGGGATCGGCAACGATCTGCCAGTCGCGCGATTCGCCGCCGGCGATCGCCTTGATCTCGGCCAGGTCGTCGGGGTTGACCGCCAGTTGCAGCGGGGAGCCGGTGGCGGGCAGCATCTCGGAGACCTTGGCGGCGGCGTGAACCAGCCACTCGCGCTGGTCGTGGCGGAGCTCGCCGATCAGCGTTTCGGTGATCATCTGCGCGATGTCGATGATGGCGTCGGCGGTGGCGCGTTGGATATGCACCATCTGTTGCCGCGCCTGCCGCAACATCTGATCGAACTGGTCGAGTGTGGCGTCCGCGCGCTCCTTGGCCAAGGCGATGCCGGCTTTTTCCCCCTTGGCGAAGGCCTCGTTGTAGGCGTCGTTTTCCAGCCGCTCGGCGTGGGCCTTGGCCTCTTGCAGCATCTTCTCCAGCTGCATGACGCGGATTTCGGTTTCGGAGGGGGGCTGTAGCTCGGTTGCCTCCACCGGGGGGGCGTCGTCGCCCTGCTCCCGCGTGGCGTCCGCCGGAAGAAAGGAGGAGAAGGCGGGCGCCTCCTTCGCTGGGGCGCTCTTTCCATCCAGCGGCGGAAAGAAGGGGGCGTCGGGCGGTGCGCCCCCCTCCCGCTCCACTCTCTGGATCGGAAGCGGGTTGAACGGCTTGGTCATCGATCTGTCCCGTTACACCATATCGTCGCCACCGCCGAGGGTGATGGCGCCGTCGTCGTCCAGTTTGCGTACCACACGCAGGATATTCTGCTGGCTCTCCTCCACATCGGCCAGTTTTTGCGGCGGCATCACCTGCATATCCTCACGCATAATATCGGCGGCGCGTTGCGACATGTTGCTGAAGAAGCGCTCGGCCACCTCGTCGGACGACCCCTTGAGCGCCCGTACCAGATCGTCGGAGGAGACATGCTTGAGGATGGTCTGAATATCGCGGTCGGTGAGCGCCTTGAGGTCTTCGAACACCAGCAGCATCTTATCCACCTGCGAGAAGAGCTCGGGATCCTTCTCCTCCAGCTTCTGCAGAATGGGCTTGGAGACGCTCTTATCGAGGGTCTTCAGAATCTGCACCACATTGACCATGCCGTCGAAGCTCATGCCGGACTGGCCGGTCGATTCGGCCATCGTCTTCTCCAGCGTCTCTTCGATATCGCGCACCAGCTCCTGCGAGACCGATTCGATCTTGGACATGCGCAGCACCACCGTCATCTGGATCTCGTCGGAGAGCATGGAGATCACCTGACTGGCGACGGTGGTTTCGATGTTGCCGAGGATCAGCGCGATGGTCTGCGGATGCTCGTTCTCGATGAACGAGGTGATCATGCGCGGATTCATGCGCGACAGCTTGTCCCAGATGGTCAGGGTGCGCGGTTTCTCCATCTCGTTGATGAGCCGCTTGGCGCGATCCTCGTCGATGGCGCGCTGAAAGAGTGCCATCACATCCTTCTTGGTGGAGCGCAGCATCGGGTCGTTGGACTGATGCAGGGTGAGGTACTCCTCAAGCACCTTGTTGAGCGCCTCGGTGGGGATCTTGCCCATCTCGCTCATCCGTCGTCCGATGTTCATCAGGGTGGAGTCATCCATCTCGCGGATCACGGGGGCGGCGGCCTCGGGTCCAAGGGCGAAGAGCAGCAGCGCTACCTTGTCATCGCCGGTGAGTTCATCGAAGTTGGTGATGGCCATCAGGTGCTACCTGCCCACTCGGCCAGCACCCTAGCCGCCCGGTCGGGATCGTGCTTCACCGCGATGCGAGCCTTCTCGACCATCGCCAGTCGGGCATAGGCCTCTTCCGAGAGGTTGGCGAAGGGATCTTCCTCCTCCTCTTCCTCTTCATCCATGGCGTTGGCGCTCTGCGACAGCCGTTGCGCCAGCGGCCGCAACAGGAACCACGCCATCAGCAGCATGGAGATGATCGCCAGCGTGTAGCGTGCCAGCTCCATGTAGAAGGCCTGTTTCTGCGCCTTTTCCATCTCGGGGGTGGCGGCGAGGCGGGCGCTGGAGATGTCGTGGATCGGCATGCTCTGGATGGTGACCGAATCGCCGCGATCCTCGTTGTAGCCGATGGCGGAGTTGACCAGCGCGCGCAAGTTGCTGATCTGGGCGGCGCTGAGCGGGGTGAAGGTGGTGTTGCCATCCTTATCCTTGGTGGTGGTGCCGCCGACCACGACCGCCACCGACACCTTCTTCAGGGTGCCGAACGGCACCACGCGGTGTTCGACCACATTGCTGATCTCATAGTTGATGGTGCTCTCATTCCGCTTGGCGGCTTCCGTGGGGCCGTTGTTGCCGGTGCCACCGCCATTTGCGGTCGCCGGGTTGTTGCCGGGGGTGTTGGAGGCGATGCCGGGAACGCCGATGGCGCTGCCCTCGCTGGAGTCACGGCTCTCGTTGATGGAGTGCTGGCTGCGGATCACCTGCTCGTCGGGGTTGAAGCTGGTGCGGTTCTGCTCGACAAACTCGCGGTCGATGTCGGCGTTGACCCGTACCACCGCCTGACCCGCGCCCACCACCTGCTCCAGCATGGAGGTGATGCGCTGTTCCATGCGGCTCTCCAGCTTGGCCTGGAACTCCTGCATGCTCTGCCCCTGGCTGCTGGGCTGATCCTTCTCGTTGCCGGTGAGGAGGTTGCCCGAGGAGTCAACGATGGTGACATCCTTTGGCTTGAGGTCGGGCACGCTGGAGGCGACCAGATTCTGGATGGCCACCACCGACTGCTGCGCCAGCTTGCCGCTGCCGGTGAGCTGCAACATCACCGACGCGGTGGCGTGGCGATCGCGTTCGGCGAAGGCCGACTCCTTGGGCATCACCAGCTGCACGCGCGCCGCCGACACCTGCGGGATCACCTCGATGGTGCGCGCCAACTCGCCCTGCAGGGCGCGCTGTAGGTTGATCTTCTGGGTAAAGTCGCTGACGCCGAACTCGTTTTGCTTGTCGAACAGCTCGTAGCCGGTGCCGCTTTTGGGCTGCAGGTTCTTGCCGGCCAGCTTCAGGCGGGCTTGATAGACCTTGTCGGCGGGGACGGTGATGGTGCTGGCGCCCTCCAGTTTGTAGGGGATCTGCTCCTTCTGCAGCTCTTCGACGATGGATGCGGCATCCTTTTCGTTGAGCCCGGAGTAGAGGGTGCGGTAGGGAGCCTGCCCCGACCAGAGCATCAGGCCGATGAAGCCTAGGAACATCAGGCTGGCGGCGACAAACATCAACAGCTTGCGGTAACGGATCAAGAGGAGCTGGAACAGCGTCAGCCCTTGGGATGCGGCGGACATCTCGCCGGTGATCTCGCCCTGCGCGGTGGGCACGCTCGGCGCGACGGCGTTGTTGGGTGAAGTTGCAACTGCGGTATTAGCCATGGAAACAGTCTCCGAACATACAGAAAATTAAGGTGAAAATAGTGCCGTGGGTCTGGTTAGACCTGCATGCGAATCACTTCGCGGTAGGCCTCGACCAGCTTGTTGCGCGATGCCAGCATGAGCTGGAACGACAACCCCGCCTTTTTCATCGCCAGCAGCGCCTCGGTGGTGTCGCCCCCCTTGCCCATGGCGACATCGGCCGCGGCCTTGGAGGCCTGTTTGACATCCTGGTTTACCTGCCGGGTGTAGTTGGCGATGAGCGAGGCGAAATTGTTGCTCTTCTGCTTCGCTGCCGTGGTGGCGGGTTGCGCGAGCGGGGGAAGGGAACCGATGGATCCTGTTTGCATGGTAAACTCCTAGGTTATTTTAGCAGGTCAAGCGAGCGCATGAACATCTGCTTGCTGGTCTGCATGGCCGAGATGTTGGCCTCAAAACTGCGGGCGGCGGCGTTCATATCCACCATCTCCTGCACCGGATTAACATTGGGCAGCTTGACGATGCCGTTGGCGTCGGCGTCGGGGTGGCTGGGGTCGTACACCTCCCGGAAGGGGGATTGGTCTTTCACCACCTTGGTGACCCGGACGCCACGCAGGTCGTGCTGTTGCATGGCGCCGCGGAAGACGGTATCGAACGACTGCTCCGGCTTGATCGCCTCGAACACCACCTGACGACGGCGGTAGGGGCCGCCCTCGGCGGTGTGGGTGGAGTCGGCGTTGGCGATGTTTTGCGCCACGGTGTCCATGCGCCGGCGTTGCGCGGTCATCCCTTGGGCGCTGATCGACATGGATGCGAAGAAGTCACTGGCCATGGCTATCTCCCTTCGCGGATGGCGCTGCGCAGCCCGGTGAGCTTGCTCTTGAGCAGCTTGATGGAGAGGTCATGCAGCATCTGGTTTTCCGCCATCTTGACCATCTCCTGCTGGGTATCGACGGTGTTGCCGTCCATGCGGAAATTCACATCGTCGTGATGGCGAAAGACGCCGTCGATATTGAGCGGGGTGGAGCTGGAGGCGACATCCATGTGGGCGCTGTTGGTGACGCGCATCGGTACCGGCTGCCGCGCTTTGCGGCTCGCCTCCAGAAAGTCGGCGAAGGTGCGGCGATCCGCCTTGTAGTTGGGGGTGTCGGCGTTGGCGATGTTGCCGCTAAAGACCGCCTGCGCCCGCTCACGGGCGATGACACCGGCCTCCAAGCGGGCGAATGTTCCACCGAATAGACCTGAACTCACGGCTACCTCCTTGTTTGTCATGCCATCGCGTTGCAAAGTTGCCCGTATCGGGATGCTGCCGGATGACGCGATCGGTTTAGGGGTGTTTAAGCAATAGCCGTGCCACTTCCATATTCGTTCAGTTTGTTGCGCAGGGTGCGGATGCTGATGCCGAGCAGCTTGGCCGCCTCGGTGCGGTTGCCGCGGACATGTTCCAAGGTCTGCTCGATCAACACCCGTTCCATATCGCGGATCGACATGCCGGCCTTCACCGCGGTCTCGTGATGATGTTGATTATTCGATGCTTTTGACGCGATAGCGCCAGAGGGGTTGAGGCCGAGATGGCTGCGTTCGATCACCTTGCCCGCGCTCATCAGAAAGGCGCGGTGCATGCAGTTTTCCAGCTCGCGCACATTGCCCGGCCATGTGTAGCGCGCCATGGCGTCGCTGGCGTCGCGGCTGAACTGCGGCGCGGGGGTGCCATACATTTGACTGAACTGGTCGAGGAAGTGTCGCGCCAGCGGCATGATGTCGCCGGGGCGGTCGCGCAGGGTAGGCAACTGAATGGTAACCACATTGAGTCGGAAATAGAGATCCTGGCGGAACTCCCCCTTGGTGACGCTCTCCTCGATGTTGCGGTTGCTGGTGGCGATCACCCGCACATCGACCTTGATCGGTTTGCGGCCGCCTAGGCGGTCCACCTCGCCCTCCTGCAGCACGCGCAGCAGCTTGGCCTGTAGATGGAGCGGCATCTCGGTGATCTCATCGAGCAGCAGGGTACCCTCGTGGGCGATTTCGAACTTGCCGGGGCGGGACTGGGTGGCGCCGGTGAAGGCACCCTTCTCGTGGCCGAACAGCTCCGATTCGAGCACCCCTTCGGGGATGGCGGCGCAGTTGATGGCGATAAAGGCGTTGTTGCTGCGTGTCGAGCATTGATGGATGTAGCGCGATAGGCGCTCCTTGCCGGTGCCCGACTCGCCCACCACCAGCACCGAGGCGTTGCTGGGGGCGATCAGGGCGACATGGTCGAGCAGACGCCGGGTTTCGACATCTTCGGTGATGAAGAGATCGCTCCCCTTGCGCTGCACCTTGGCCTGACGCGCCAGTTCGGTCTGATGGCCGGCCTTGCGCAGGTAGATCTGCATCACATCGTCGGGGCAGGGGAGCATGCGGTAGTCCATCACCCCCATGCGCATCAGTTCGGTGGCGCGGTCAGGGTCGCCCGATTGGGCCAGCACCACGATATTGGCCTGCGGGTCGTGTTGAAACAGCCGATGCACCAGCGCGGTGACGGTTCGGCTGTCCCAGACGAAGATGATCGCCCCCTCCGGCGGTACGAAATCGCGCGCCAACTCCTGCGGTGTGGTTTCGATCAACGCGTCGGGCAGCAGGGAGCCGAGCTGCACCCGCAGATCCGATTCGGTCATGGCGGGGAAGCCGATCAGGTGCAGTGCGGTACTCACGGCTTCTCCTTGAGGATCTGGTTGGCGTTGTGTTCAGCCAACGCCAGCGCCGCCAGTGCGGTGTAGATGCCGGCGCTCTTGTCCTGTGCCAGTTGGCGCAGCCCCTCCAGCGCCTGTTGCCATTTGCCGTTGCGGTAGCGGCTCATGTTGAGGTAGTAGCGCCAAGCGGCGTCCTGTCCGGTTTCGGGAATGCGCAGCCAGAGCGGTTCCGATGCGGCGTAGTCGCCGGCCTTGAACAGCGCCAGCGCGCGGCGGCGCAGCGCCAATGTTTTGTTCTCTGGGCTGTTGCTGCCGAACTTCTGCCACGCATGAGCCGCAACATGCCAGCGTTTGCGCGCTTCCGCAATGTTGGCGCGCAGCTTCCAGTAGTCGGAGCGGAGATCGTGGATCAGGTCGTTGGGGGAGACCTGGGTGATGGTCTGCGCGGCGGCGTCAAAGCGCTTGTTGTCGAACTGCATCTGCGCCACCAGCAGCAGCATCTCCGGGCGGTAGATGGTGAACTCGTGCTCGTTGAGCCAGCGGTTGATGCGGTCGATCCCCTTGGGGTCTTTACGGTCCACCCACAGCCGCGCCTGCTCCAGCTTGATCTGCTGGCCGCGCAGGGTGTTGGCGTGGCGCTTGTACAGATCGCGCAGTAGCTGTTCGGCCTGATCGTACTGGGTGAGCAGGCGCATGGCGTGGGCGACGCCGAGCCGGGTGCGGTCGCGCACCTTCTTGCGGATGTTGGGGTAACGCTCCCACAGGGTGGCGGCTTGAAGAAACTTGTTTTGGTTCAGCAGGTTGTTCAGGTAGCCCTCGAAGATTCTCCGCCCCCGTTGTTCCGCCTCGCGGCGAAACTTCTTGTCGGTGGCGTGGGTCGCCTTGGAGAAGTTTTCCAAGGCGGCGTCGATGGCGCCGCGCGGCACATCCTTGGCCTTGGAGTTGGCCAGCCGCGCCCACAAGATCGCCTGATCCAGCGTGGCCTCATCCTCGATGATCGACATCTGGTTGTGGCGCGCCAGTTTTTTGAACGCCACCAAGGCCGGCTTCAGGGTGTGAAAGTCGTCGTGCCCCTCCATCTGTAGCATCACCTTGCGCATGAAGGCCTGCCGACCGAGGGTGGAGAAGGGATGCTCCTCGGAGATATCCATGTATTCGCGGATGGCCTCTTCCCTCCGCGCGGGGTCTTTGGCGATGATGTCGGTGCGCATCATGCGCACCTTCGGGCGCAGCGGGTGCTCGGCGTAGCGGTCGAGAAAGTCGTTGGCGTATTGCAGCGCTTCGCGGTCACGGTTGCGCATGGAGAGCAGCATGATGTATTCGGCGAATAGCTCGGGGGTGCCGCGCACGATCATCGCATCGGTCTTGAAGGCGCGGTCAAAGCCCTGAATCGCCTGCGGGATGCGCTCCTCCTTGCTGTCCACCATCGCCGTCCAGGCGAGGAGGCGCGCCTTGTCGCGCTTGCTTTTACTCTGCAGCGAGAACTGCAACAGCGCGCTACGCGCCTTGGAATAGCGCCCCATGTGGTAGTAGATCTGGGCATCGACCAGCCACGACTTGTGTGCCTCGACGCTGTGGCCGTGGATGCTGCGCAGCCGCTGGCTGGCGGCGAGGGCGGCATCGCGTTGGCCGTGTTTCCAGTAGAGCTTCACCAGCCGCCAGCGGATGCGCGCGCCATCGGTGCGCTGGGGGAATTCACGCAACAGGGTTTTGTTGGCCTCGACGGCCGCGGTGATATCCTCGAAGAAACGGGCGCTGGCGCGGATATATTCGGCGTCGGAGATCAGTTGCAGCAACTGGAAGCGGGTGGTGTCGCTCACCCGCTTGCCGGCCAGGATGCGCCGAGCCTCCTTGACCGCCTTCTCGGGGCTGCCACCTTGAATCAGGGTCTGCACCAGCTTGACCTCGTGGCTGGTGGCCGCCCGCGCCGTCGGCAGGGCGAGCAGCAGCCATGCCGCCAGCAACGGCAGCCAACGCAGTCGGCGCAGGATGGTGGGTTTAGTGGCCATCGGATCCTGCCCGCAGCAAGGGTGGTGCCATGGTGAGGCGGTTAGGCGTCGGATGGTGGTACCAACCCCTTTTTCTTGATCTTCTCGAAGAGGGTGGTGCGGTTCATGGAGAGGTAGGTGGCGGCGCGGTTTTTGTTCCAGTTGAACCGCTCCAGCGCCATGGTGAGCAGGTGGCGCTCGAAGCCGTCCACCAGCTGCTTGAAGTCGATCGTCTCATCATCGGCGGCGGGGGTCGGCATGAAATCCTGCAGGATGCGCTGCTCCTGATTGAGCATGCGCGAGGGGAGATCCTCCAGCGTGATCACCCCCTCCTGCTTCAGGGTGGCCACCCGTTCGATCAGGTTCTGCAGCTCACGCACATTGCCCGGCCAGCGGTGGTTGCGCAGCGCTGCCTTGGCCTCGTCGTCGATGCCGGTCAGGTTGGCTGAGAGGCGCTGGTTGAACTGCGCCATGAAGTGGTGGGCGAGGAGGAAGATGTCGTCGCCACGGTCGCGCAGCGGGGGAATCTCCAGCGGGATCACATTGAGGCGGTAGAAGAGATCCTGACGGAAGCGCCCCTCCGCGATCGCCTGTTCGAGGTCGCGGTGGGTGGCGGCGATCACCCGCACATCGATATGCACCGATTCATGGCTACCGACCGGCTCGAAGCAGCGCTCCTGCAGCACGCGCAGCAGCTTGACCTGCAGCTTCGGGCTCATGTCGCCGATCTCATCGAGAAAAATGGTGCCGCCATTGGCGATGGAGAAGCGCCCCTGCCGGGTGCGTACCGCGCCGGTGAAGGCGCCCTTGACATGGCCGAACAGCTCCGACTCCAGCAGCTCCTCGGGGATGGCGCCGCAGTTGATGGAGACAAAGGGCTTGTCGGCGCGCTGCCCCGACTGGTGCAGCGAGCGGGCGACCACCTCCTTGCCGGTGCCCGATTCGCCGGTGATCAGCACCGTGCTGTTGGCGTCGTGCAGCCGCGCGATCATGGCGCGCAGCTTGACGATGGCCGGCGCCTCGCCGATCAGCGTCACCGCCTTGGTGATCGGCGGCGGCGTTTTCGGTGACCGTTTCGCGGTTGGCGCGGTCGGCTCGGTAGGCGTTGCTTTGGGCGGCAACGCCCGCAGCCGCTCTTCAATCAGGCCGGGGGAGGGGGGGTAGTGGATGAAATCGACGGCGCCGGCGCGCATGGCGGCGACGGGGAGTTCGGGGTCGTTGTCGCTGGAACAGATGATGCAGTGCATGGCCGGGTGCTGCTTGCGCAGGAAGTGGAGCAGGTCGATGCCGCTGCCGTCGGCCAGCTCGGCGTTGATCAGCGCCACATCGAAGCGGCTGTGATCCAACACCTCCTTGGCCTGCAACACGCTGGAGAGCGCGGTGACATAGGCGCCTTGCTGTTGCAGTTCGGCCACCAGTTCCTGGCTGACGGCGGCATCGCGTTCGATGAGGAGCAGATGTAAGTTGGCCACGGCGGGTCTCCCATTGGGGTAAGGCTCGGCGGGGTTGGCGGCCGGAACCGTTACCGGAATCGCAAACAGACGGTGCTGCGTATCAATAGGGTCAAAATGATGACGCTGCCGCGGGCGAGTGCAAGTCGCCGGGCGGATTACTCCGGTCTGTTTTCGGCCGCCGCCTCCCGCTCCATGGCGTGAAACCGATCGCGCA
>WFMN01000166.1 GCA_015489095.1 Mariprofundaceae bacterium
ATGCTCTTCTCCGACGCGCTGGCAACCCTGATCGCCGAGGCCGACACCTCGGCCTCGCGGGTGGCGATCGCCATCGGTGGCAGCGCGTTGTTCAACAAAACCATCCAGTTGCCCTACACCGAGGAGTTCGATCTGGAGCTGACCATCCACGATATCGCCTCCGAATATATCCCCTTTGCCATCGACGAGGTCTATCTCGACTTCGCCATTCAGGGGGTGCGCGAGGATGACCCGGAGAGCATGGATGTGGTGCTGGTTGCCTGCAAGCGGGAGTTGGTGGACGACCTGCAGTTGGCGTTGATGGACGCGGGGCTGGAGTTGGCGGTGGTCGATTGTTCCGTGTTCGCGCTGGAGAACGCGGTGGAATTGGGGGCGCTGCTGGCGGAGCGTGCTGCGGCATCGGAGCGGAAAAAGAGGGACGATGAGGAGGATCTGCCGGAGGATGAGGTGGAGCCGACGGCGACGGTGTTGGTCAATCTCGGCGCCCACATGATGAATGTGAACATTGTGTTTGAGGGGCGCTCGCTCTTCGTGCGCGATCAATACTTCGGTTCAGAGCGGCTGACGCAGCTGATCAGCGAGGCGCAAGGAGGCGGCTTTGTCGCCGCGGAGCAAGCGAAGCTGCGCGGCGATGTCCCGCAGGAGCTGCGCGACCAGTTCGCCGATGAGCTGGAGTTCGAGCTGATGCGCTCGATCGACTTCTTTGCCTCGACCTATTCCGATATCACCATGGGCAAGGTGCTGCTGACGGGCGGTGGCGCCAAGCTTTCGGGCTTGGCGGAGGCGTTGGGCACGCGGCTGTCGATGGAGACCGAGCTGTTCGATCTCGCCCCGCTGCTGCGCGATGGTGAGGGCAAGGGGCTGGTGGGCGGCGCCAGCATGACGATCGCGACCGGGTTGGCGCTGCGGGCGATGGATGATTAAGCTCAACCTTCTTCCCTACCGCGCGCAGCGGTGGCGCCTGCAACTGCTGAAGCTGGTTGTGATTACCCTGTCGGTGCTGTTTGTGGTGATCGCGCTGATCACCACCGTCCACTTGGTTACCAGCGCGCATCTCGATGGCCTGATCGCCAAAAAACAGGCGTTGATGGAAGAGAACCGCCGTCTGCGGAAGAAGATCGGCAAGATTCGCAATATCGACAGGCTGCGCAAGGATGTGGAGAGCAAGCTGGCGGTGGTGGACCGCCTGCAGGCGGGGCGTTTCCTCTCGCTTAGGGCGCTGCTGGCGCTCTCGAGGGCGATTCCCGAGAATGTGTGGCTGAACTCGATCAAAAACAGCCGCAAGCGGATCTTCATCCAAGGGCAGGGGGAGAGCAACAACGCGGTGGCGGAGTTCATGCGCCAGCTCGATGCGTCGCCCGATTTTACCAATGTGAATCTGGATGTGATCAAACGCGCCACGGTCGATGGGGTGAAGGTGCGCCGCTTTACCCTCACCATGGAGCAGGTGGATTGGAGCGCGCCGGCGAAAAAGAAGAAGAAAAAACGGAGGCGGGGGCGGCGTAAATGAACATTTCGCAGATGAAGCTGGAGGCGCTTGATCCGCTGCGCCCGATCCTGCCGTTGCCACTGTGGCAGAAGCTGACCGGGCTGATCCTGCTGTTTGTGGTGCTGCCGATCGGTGGCTACGGCATGTTGGTGTGGCAGGGGATGCTCGATCAGATCGAGGCGGAGAAGAAGAACATCCATCAACAGCAGGTGATCCTGAGGAAGAACCGCAAACTGGCGGCAGATCTGCCCAGAAAGCAGAAGGAGTATGCCAAGTTGGAGCAGCAGTTGCGCGTGGCGTTGAACCTGCTGCCCAAGAAGGCGGAGATTCCCGATCTGCTGGAGAGCGTGTCGTGGGCGGGCAAGGATTCCGGTCTGGAGTTCACCACCTTCAAGCCGCTGGGGGAGAAGGCGAACGGGATCTATGCCGATGTGCCGGTCAGTCTGCAGATGACGGGCAATTACAAGCAGTTGATCCTGTTTATGCAGCGGGTCGGCGAGATGCCGCGCATCGTCAATGTGAACGGGTTGTCGATCACATCGAGTGGCGAGAAGGACAAGCTCAAGGTGTCGGGCATGGCGACGACTTACCGTTTCCTTGAGCAGAAAAAGTAGGATGGGATCAACAAAGTAGGGCATGTCGGGGTTGTGTGATGGTACCGGGACAGGCCGCCAAGGGGCAGAGCGTATGAGATGGAAAACTGGGGAACTCCGGGTGGTAACTTGGATAGGGGCGTTGATGGCGTTGATGGTGGCTGGGCAGGCGCAGGCGGCTCAGCTTCAGTCGGTAACACTGGTGTCCGACGCCCACGGCGATCTCCTGACCATCCAGACCGATGTGCCGACCCCCTATCAGGTGTTCGATCTTACAGGCCCCTTGCGCCTTGTGCTCAATTTTCCCGCCACCTCCACCGGTAGCGCTACCGCCCCTGCCGCCGGGCGGGCGGTGGTCGCCTCGCGCCTGTTGCAGCAGGGCGGGAACGCGGTGGTGGAGCTGACGCTCGCGCCGGGAACCAAATACACCATCGACGAGAAGGGGAACAGCCTGCTGCTCCATTTCCCGTTGGCGGTGGCGCCCAAACCGAAGCGGCTGGCGCAGGTGGATGACCTGTCGGTGACCGATCGTGGCGCCAACAGCGATCTGGTGCTGCGCGGCAGCGCGCTTGATCGCCCTTACACGGCGCGCATGGCCAACCACGGCACGATGATGATTGTCGATCTGCCGGGGGCGGTATCGCACCTGCCGAAGGAACATTTTTCCTACGCCTCGCAGGTGATCCGCGATGTCACCGTGGGCAGCCATGATGGCACCACCCGCTTGGTGATCTCGCTGCTGAAGGCGGATGTTTCGCACCATATCACCACCTCGCCTAGCGAGTTCGCCATCCATTTCGGGCTGCCCGCGGCGCAGCTTGCTTCGACGGGAGCGGCTGCGTCGGCGGCCAAGGTCGAGGTTGAGGCGGTCGATTTCCAGCCGGAGGATCGGGTGTCGCATGTGGTTCTCACCATGAATAACGAGCGCGCGGTGGTGGATCTCAAGAAGGAGGAGCAGAGCCTGCGCATGACGGTGAGCGGCGCCCGGTTGAAGCAGGGGCTGGAGCGCAGCATGGATGTATCCGCCTTTCCCGGCGCGGTCAAGCAGATCGATACCTTCCAGAAGGGGGGCAATGTGCAGGTGGTGATCCGGCTGCGCGACAAGGTGAGTGTCTCCACCTTCCAGCGCGGCAAGGTGGTGTCGATCAACATCGAGCCGCAGGATCTCGTGGTTGCCCGCTCCAAGAGCAGTGGTGATGGCACCTTTTCCTATACTGGCGATAAGGTGACCTTTGATTTCAAGGATATCGACATCAAAAACGCGCTGCGGCTGATCGCACAGATGAGCAACCTCAACATGATCATGTCCGATGATGTCAGCGGGAAGATCACCATGCGGCTGATCGATGTGCCGTGGGATCAGGCGCTCGATCTGATTTTAACCAGCAAGGGGCTGGGGCAGGAGCGGGTGGGCAATGTGATGCGCATCGCGCCGATCGATGCCCTGCGCAGCGAGTACAAGAGCCGGTTGGCGGTGCAGAAGGGGTCGGAGGCGCTGGAGCCGTTGGTGACGGAGTTTATTACGCTGAACTACACCAAGGTGGCGGCGGTGAAAACGATGATCGCCACCGCAGCCGCCAACGCCAGCAAGGTGGCGGCGGCGGGTGGCGGCGCAAACGGCAAGCCGGCGAAGGTGGCTGCCGGAGGGATTCTCTCCCCACGAGGGTCGATCCTCACCGACGCCCGCACCAACACCTTGATTGTCAAGGATACCCAGCGTTCGATCGACAATGTGAAGCGGCTGGTGGCGGCCATCGATCAGCCGGTGCGGCAGGTGTTGATCGCCGCCCGCGTGGTGGAGGCGAGCAGCGACTTTAACCGCGATCTCGGTATCCAGTGGGGGGGAACCTACAACGGGCAGATGCAGGGGAGTTTTCCCAGCGCCATCTCGATAGGACAACCGGCGGCGGCACAGGCCAATGCGACGGCGATTGCCGCCGGCGGTGGCATCGCTGGCGCGACCAACAAGGGCTTTTTGGTCGATCTTCCGGCGGCGGTGGCCACCGGCGCCGGCGGTGCGATCGGTATTTCGCTCGGGTCGTTCAACAACGCCGTCAACCTCGATCTGGCGCTGTCGGCGGCCGAGCTCAACGGGTCGGCGAAGGTGGTTTCCAACCCCCGTGTGGTCACCACCAACCTCAAGCCGGCCACCATCAGCCAGGGTACCAAAATCGCGGTGGTGACCAGCCAAGGCGCCAACAA
>WFMN01000167.1 GCA_015489095.1 Mariprofundaceae bacterium
CGCCCTACGCCTTGACGACCTTGCCGGAGCGCAGGCAGCGGGTGCAGACCCGCAGATGCTGCATCTGACCGCCAACGATGGCGCGCACGCGTTTCAGATTAGGGAGAAAGCGACGGCGGGTGGTGTTGTGAGCGTGGCTCACATTGTTGCCGCTCATTGGGCCTTTGTCACAGATGTCGCAGCGTTTTGCCATGGTGTCATACCTCCAAAAAAGGCGGCGCACTATAGCGTTGTGCCTGCTGATGTCTATTCGGGGTGCATCGGGTGATCTACTCCGCGCTGCTGACCCCGGTGGAATCGCTGACCGGTATCGGGCCGCAGATCGCCAAACGGCTCGCGCGGGCGGGGATTCGTTATGTCGGCGATCTGCTGCTCCATCTGCCTAAACACTACTTGGACGATCGCGTGATCACACCGGTCGCGGCGCTGGCAGAGGGGGAGGCCACGCGGGTAGCGGGACGGGTGGTGCGGCGTGACGGCCACGGGATGGGGCGCAAGATGCAGGTCAATATCACGCTGGAGGATGACCACGGCCAGCGCATCTACCTCCATTTTTTCCATGCCGGTTTTATGATGCGCGATGCGCGGTTGGCGGAGGGACAGCGCATCACCGCCCGCGGCAAGGTGGAGCGGTGGAACGGCTACTGGCAGATGGCGCATCCCGACTGGCAGCCGGCGGCGGCGTTCGTGCCCGGTTGGCTGCCGGTGTACGGCTCGGTGGCGGGTCTGGGCGGGATGCGGTTGCGCAACCTGATGGCCAGGGCGCTGGAGATGGTGCCGACCTCGCTCGCCTCGCCGCTCGATCGGCTGCGTCCGCTGCCGCTGGCACGGGCGTTCCTCGATGTCCATCGCGGCGATGGCAGCGAGGAGCGGCGTCATCAAGCGCGGGAGCGGCTGTGCGAGGAGGAGCTGTTGTGTTACCTGACGCTGCTGCAGCAGCGGCGGGCGCAGGCGGCTACACCCGGCTACCGCTGCGTTGAACTTGCCGGCTGCCAACAGGTGGAGCAGTCGCTGCCGTTTGTGTTGACCCCGTCGCAGCAACAGGCGGTGGCGGTGATCCGCGAGGATCTTGCCAGCGGCAGCCGGATGCATCGCCTGCTGCAGGGGGATGTCGGCAGCGGCAAGACGGTGGTGGCGGCGCTGGCGGCGGCGCAGGTGATGGGGAGCGGTTATCAGGTGGCGGTGATGGCGCCGACGGAGGCGCTGGCGCAGCAGTTGCAGCGCACCCTTGGCCAACTGCTGGAACCGATGGTGGCGGAGGTGGCGCTGTTGACCGGCAGCAGCGGGGTGCGGGCGCGCAGGAAGGTGACCTCCGCCTTGGCGTCCGGGGCGCTGCCGTTGGTGGTCGGCACCCACGCGCTGCTTAGCGACGATGTGCGCTTTGCCCGCTTGGGGCTGGCGGTGGTGGACGAGCAGCACCGCTTCGGGGTGCGGCAGCGCTGGGGGCTGACCGACAAGGGGGAGCGTGTCCATCTGCTGGCGATGAGTGCCACGCCGATCCCGCGCTCGCTGGCGCTGGCGCTCTACGGCGACATGGAACTGACGGTGATGCGCGGTATGCCGGCGGGGCGCAAGCCGGTGGAGACCCGGCTGTTGTCCCCCGCCGCGATGCCGAAGCTGCTGGCCGGGGTGCAGCGGCTGGTGGCGGCGGGAGCCAGGGTCTATTGGATCGTGCCGTTGATCGACGACGAAGAGCTGTCGGTCGATGCGCGGGTCGTCTATCTGCGTGAAAATCTGCCGGGAATCGCCATCGCCGGCCTGCACGGGCAGATGAAACCGAAGGAGAAGCAGGAGGCGCTGGCGCGTTTTGCCGGTGGTGATGTGTCGCTATTGGTCTCCACCACGGTGGTGGAGGTGGGGGTGGATGTTCCCGAGGCGCAACTGATCGTGATCGAGCGGGCGGATCAGTATGGGCTGGCGCAACTGCACCAACTGCGCGGGCGGGTGGGGCGCTCGGATGCGCAGTCGTACTGCATGCTCATCCCCGGCGAGGGGATCACCGAAGGGGGTTGGGCGCGGCTGACGCGGCTGACGGAGAGCCACGACGGCATGGAGCTGGCGGAGTTCGACCTCAAACACCGCGGTAGCGGCGACGCGCTCGGCAGCCGCCAGAGCGGCGATCCCGGCTTCCGCCTGCTCGATCTGGCCGCCGATAGCGCCCTGATTCGCCACTGGCATACGCAGTTGCCGGAGCTTGATATCAGCGCGGAGATGGTGCGTTTCTGGCGGCCGTTGGCAGAGTCCACCGACTAAATGACGGAGATGACAGTGATGATCAGCGCCGGTGAGGCGTCGGGCGACATGCATGCGGCGGCGGTGGTGCGCGCGCTGTTGGCGCGGCAGCCGGCGCTGTCGGTGGCGGGGGTGGCAGGCCCTGCGATGCGCGCCGCCGGATGCCACGCCTGGGTGGATCAGTCGGAGCTGGCGGTGATGGGGCTGGGCGATGTGGTGCGCCATTTGCCGCGCATCATGGCGATCGAGCGCACGCTGCTGGCGCAGGTGGCAAAGCAGCCGCCCGCCGTGGCCATCCTTGTTGATTTTTCCAGTTTTCACATGCGGTTGGGGGTGAAGTTGCGCGCGCTTGGCATCCCGGTACTGCACTACATCGCGCCCAAGTTGTGGGCGTGGGGGGCGTGGCGGGTAGGCAAGCTGCGCCGCTCGCAGGATCTGTTGGCATCGATCCTTCCGTTTGAGACGGCGTGGTTTGCCGAGCGCGGGATTGCGGCGCGCTATGTCGGCAATCCGGTTGCCTACCGCAGCCGATTGGGCTGGAGCAGGGAGGAGTTGTGTGCCCATCTGGGGTTGGATCCCGGCCGCAAGGTGCTGGCGGTGGTGCCCGGCTCCCGCCGGGCGGAGCTGGCGCGCCATGTGCCGCTGCTGGCGGAGGTGATCTACCATCTGCGGGCGGAGGATGCAGGCTTGCAGGTGGTGGTGCCGCAGGCACCCGGCGTGGCGGAGGCGGCGCTCGCCCCGCTGGTGGCGGCCGGCGGCCGGCTGGTGGATCGCCTGCACCCCGATTTCGCCCTGCGGGTGGATGCGGCGGTGGCGGTGTCGGGCACGGCGACGCTGGAGCTGGCACTGTGGCAGACGCCCACCGTGTTGCTCTATCGCGGCTCGCCGCTGATGATCTGGTTGGCGCGGCGGCTGGTGGGGCTGCGCTGCGCCGGGCTGGCCAATATCCTGCTCGATGATCGCGAGGTGATGCCGGAGCTGATTCAGGAGCAGGCGACGGTGGCGGCCACGGTGAAGCGGCTTGCGCCGCTGTTGGCGGATGGCGAGGAGGCGGCGGCGCAGCGGCGGCAGTTCGCCCGCCTGCTGGAGATGATGGGGGAGGAAAACCCCGCCGACCGGGTGGCGGAAGCGGCGTTGAAACTGGCGCAATAAGCGGCTTGTGTTGTGGCTGCGTGGCGGGATGCTACAATCTGCACCTGTAGTCCATACAAACGGGGGATGCATTGGCAGAAGCACGCGAACAGTGGGGTAGCAGTATCGGCTTTGTGCTGGCGGCGATCGGCTCGGCGGTCGGCCTGGGCAATATCTGGCGTTTCTCCTACCTCACCTATGAGAACGGCGGCGGGGCGTTTCTGGTGCCCTATGTGATCGCGCTGCTGCTGGTGGGGATTCCGGTATTGCTGCTGGAGATGGCGCTTGGTCACCACGCCCGCGTCTCCACCCCGCGCGCCTTCGCCTCGATCGAACCGCGCTTCTCTTGGATCGGCTGGTGGGCGGTGGTGTTTGTCATGTTCGGCATCGAATCCTACTACTGCGTGATCATCGCCTGGTGCGGCGATTACTTCGTCTTCTCGCCCTTCCTTGCGTGGGGCGCGGATGCCAACAACTACTTTTTTCATCAGTTCCTGCACCTTGGTGACAGCAAGCAGGCGCTGCGGATGGGGTTGCCCAACCTGCCGATTCTGATCAGCCTGATGGTGGTGTGGGGGCTGAACTGGTGGATTGTCGGTCGCGGCATCAGCGCCGGGATCGAGGCGGCCAACAAGGTGATGATCCCGTCGCTGTTCGCTATCGTGCTGGTGCTGGTGGGGTGGTCGCTGATGCTGCCCGGCGGCAGCAGCGGTATCCACTGGTACCTGACCCCCGACTGGTCGAAGCTGGCCGACCCCAAGGTGTGGGTGGCGGCCTTCACCCAGATCTTTTTCACCCTCTCGGTCGGCTTCGGCATCATGACCGCCTACGCCTCCTACCTGCCGGATCGCGCCAACCTCACCCGCTACGCCATCGTGACGGCGGTGGCCAACTCGACGGTCTCCTTCGTTGCCGGTTTCGCGGTGTTCGCCACCTTGGGGTTCATGGCGCAGCAGTCGGGTAAGCCGTTTGAGGAGGTGGTGACGCAGAGCATCGGGCTGGCGTTTGTCGCCTACCCGCAGGCGATCTCCAGCATGCCGTTTCTGCCGCAACTGTTCGGGATGCTCTTTTTCGGGGCGCTGTTCATGGCCGGTCTCTCATCAAGCATGTCGCTCATCGAGGCCTTTGTCACCGCGGTGACCGACAAGATCGGCGGGGATCGTAAGCGGGTGGTGACGCCGGTCTGCATCATCGGCTTCGTGTTGAGCTGCTTCTTCACCATGGATACCGGCCTGTTTTGGCTCGATATCGTCGATCACTTCGTGACCAACTACGCGTTGACGCTGGTGGTGACGCTGGAGTGCATCGTCATCGGCTGGTTTTTCGGCGGGCAGCGCTTTCATCACTACATCCTCGATGTCTCCGGCTTCCGCTTTGCCCGCCACTACGAGGTGTTGATGCGGGTGCTGCTCACCCTGGGGCTGGTGCTGGCGTGGATCGGCTTTTTCATGGTGGAGCATGGCGGGATCGGCGCCTTTATCGGCCGCCTCTGCGTGCTGCTGGCGGCGCTCGGTGTCTGGCTCTCCCGCGACTGGTTCGACATGGCGGTTCGCTTTGTCATTCCGGCGATCAGCATCGCCCTGCTCGATCGCGGGATGGTGACCGACATCACCAAGCCCTACGGCGGCTACCCGTGGGATGCGGTGATCCTGCTGGGCGGCGGGGTGCTGGCGGTGACACTGCTGGTGGCGATCGCGCTGGATCGCTACACCCCGCGCGCTGGCGCGGTGGAAGGGGGGTAAGCCGTGGCGTTGATGATCACCGACGACTGCATCAACTGCGGCGTCTGCGAGCCGGAGTGCCCCAACGGCGCGATTGCGATGGGCGAAGCGATCTACGAGATCGATCCGCACGGCTGTACCGAGTGCGTCGGCCATTTTACCGAGAGCCAGTGCGTTGCCATCTGTCCGGTGGAGTGCATCCTTGTTGATCCGCGGCGGCGGGAGTCCACGGCGGTGTTGATGGCGCGTTACCGAGCGCTCACGAGGAGGGCGGCGTGAGCGGGCGGCTGTTTGTGGTTTCCGGTCCTTCGGGGGCGGGGAAGTCGAGCCTGTGCCGCGCTTGGCTTGCGCATGATGCCAATCTCAAGTTGTCGATCTCTTGCACCACCCGCCCCCCGCGCCCGGGGGATGTGGATGGGGAGCACTACCACTTTTTATCGGAGGCGCAGTTTCGGCGGCAGGTGGAGCAGGGGGAGTTTCTGGAGTGGGCAAGCGTACACGGTAACCTCTACGGCACCCGACGCCAGGATGTCGAGGCGCTGCTGGCGCAGGGGCACGATGTGCTGCTGGAGATCGACTGGCAGGGCGCCGCGCAGGTGGCGGAGAAGATGGATGGTGTCTGTCGTATCTTTATCCTGCCGCCGTCGATGGAGGAGCTGCAGCGGCGGCTGGTGTCGCGCGGGCACGATTCGCCGCAGGTGATGGAGGCGCGCCTTGCCGCGGCGGAGGCCGAGATGGCGCACGCCGATGAGGCGCACCACCGGTTGATCAATGACGATTTCGACCAGACGCTGCGGCGGCTGCTCGCCTTGTCCAAGGAGGAAGAGAATGGCTAACGCCGTGCGGATTTTGATCGTCGATGATGAGGAGCGTAACCGCGAGCTGCTGCGCGATCTGCTGGAGGATCCGCTCTACGAACATCTGCTGGCGGAGAGCGGTGAAGAGGCGCTGCGCATGCTGGAGGAGGATAGCGATGTCGCGGTGGTGCTGCTGGATATCAACCTGACCGGCATCGACGGCTTTGAGACCCTGCGTCGCCTGCGCGTCATGGAGGGGTGCAGCGATATCCCGGTGCTGCTGTTTACCGGCGCGGGGATGACCTCATCCTTGGTGGCCGAGGGGCTGCGCGCCGGCGCGGTCGATTTTTTCGGCAAGCCGTTCAACCCCGAATGGGTGGAGGCGAAGGTGGCGTCGTTCGCCAAGCTCTATATGTCGCACAAAAAGCTGGAGCGGGAACTGCGGCTGGCGGCCAGTGTGTTCGATTACGCCCGCGACGGCCTGATGATTACCGACACCGACAAGCAGATCCTCACCGTTAACCGCGAGTTCGAGAAAATGACCGGCTACTCCAGTCACGAGTTGATCGGGCAGACGCTACAGAAGCTGCGGTCGAATGTGCATGACGATCAATTCTACCAACATATGTGGGAGTTGGTGGAGAAGGATGGCGTGTGGCAGGGCGAGGTGAACCACCGCCTGAAATCGGGCACGGTGATGCCGCAGTGGATGACCGTTCGTGCCGTGACCAACAACCGTGGCGAAGTGGTGAACTACATCTGTTCGCTCACCGATGTCGGCTCCCACATCACCGACCGGCAGCAGCTCTATTTCCTCGCCCATTACGACTCGTTGACCGGGCTGCCCAACCGCAAGCTCTTTGTCGAAATGCTCGACCAGTTGCTGAAGAACGCCCGCCGCCGCGCCGTGGATGACCATCACCATCAACTGGCGGTGATGTTTCTTGATCTCGATCGTTTCAAGAATGTGAACGATACCTTGGGACACGATGTCGGTGATGAACTGCTCAAGGAGGTGGCGCAACGGCTGAAGGGGTGTGTGCGCGGCACCGATATGGTGGGAAGGATCGGGGGCGATGAGTTTGTCGCCCTGATCAGCAATGTGCCCAGCGCCGATGTGGTGGCATCGATCGCGACCAAGATGCGCGATGCACTGGAAGAGCCGGTGGAATACGGGCCGCACGAGATGCGGATCAGCGTCAGTATCGGTATCTGCATGTTCCCCGACGACGGCAACACCTCCGCCGAGCTGATGCGGCGCGCCGATGTGGCGATGTATCAGGTTAAGGAGAGCGGGCGCAACGGTTACAAGTTTTACACCGAAGAGATGCAGACCTCGGCGCTGCGCCATATCGCGCTGGAGAAGGGGTTGCGCAAGGCGCTGGAAAACGATGAGTTTACCATCTATTACCAGCCCTTTATCAGTGCGAAAACCGGCAAACCGGTGGGGATGGAGGCGCTGTTGCGCTGGGATAGTCCCGATTTCGGCCGGGTCTCTCCGGGCGAGTTTATCCCGGTGGCCGAGGATTGCGGTCTGATCGTCGATATCGGTGCCTGGGTATTGCGCTGGGCCTGTTTCGAGAATCGCAAGCTGCAGGACGAGGGCTTTCCTCCGCTGACGGTGGCGGTCAACCTCTCCAGCCGCCAGTTTCACGATACCTCGCTATTGGCGCTGATCGATGAGGTGCTTGAGGAGAGCGGGCTGGATGCCAACAACCTCGAGTTGGAGTTGACCGAAGGGGTGATCATGCAGGAGAGCGAATCCACGGCGGCGACGCTGCATGGCATCTACGATCGCAATATTCAGCTGTCGGTCGATGATTTCGGTACCGGCTACTCCTCCATGAGCTATCTGATGCGCTTTAATGTCGATAAACTGAAGGTGGATCAGTCCTTTGTGCGCGATCTGCCGGACAGCAAGGATTCCGGCGTGGTGGTGCAGGCGATGATCGGGCTGGCGCACAACCTGTCGCTGACGGTGATCGCCGAGGGGGTGGAGGAGAAGGCGCAGGCGGATTGGCTGGCGCAGCACGGCTGCGATGAGATTCAGGGCTACTACTTTGCCAAGCCGATGCCACTGCACGAGTTCAAGGACTTCCTGCTGCAACACTACCCGCGGTAGTCATGGCATCCGACGGTAGCTATTTCCAGTGCCCGCACTGCCGCACGCGCTACGCGGCCACGGCCAAGGCGCGGGCGGCCGATGGCAAGCGGATCCGCTGCAAGCACTGCCACGAACCTTTCACGCTGACCATCGTCGCCGCCTCCCGTCCGCGCACCCCGCCGCCCGCGACCAGCGCCAAGAAAGCGGCGGCGAAGCCCCGCCCGAACACGGTCGCGCCCAAGCCTGCCGCGACGAAGGCGAAACGGGGCAAGCCGCGATCCCGCTTTCAATTCGGGGCGGTGATCCTGCTGCTGGCGCTACTGGGGTATGGCGCCTGGTGGGGGTACTACTTCTTTTCCACGCCTGCCACGGTGACGACCGAGGCGGAACAGCAGCCGCGGGTCGCCGAGAAGCAGGCGAAGCAGCAGCCGGCTCCGGCCAAGGAGGAGGCGCCGCTGGTGGATCCCAAGGTGGTGAAGGAGCTAACCGAAGAGGCGCAACGCCCCGACCCCTCTTCGTTGAACTTCAAGGCGTCGCAGGCATGCCGCGATGTGGCGGCGGCGCAGTGGCTGAACGACTACACCCTGACCCACACCAACTTCGGGCGGACGGAGTTTGTCCGCCTGCTCGATGAGAGCGTCTCCCTGACCGAACAGATCCGCAAGAAGTGCAAGAACAATCAG
>WFMN01000168.1 GCA_015489095.1 Mariprofundaceae bacterium
CGGCAGGGGTGTTGTTGTCGGCCTAGGCGGCGACTGCCTGGGCCGATCCCGCCAGCGACTTCGGTGTGCAGCAGCCGACGGTTCGCAAGCAGGCTCCCCTGTTTGTGCTGAAGAATCTGCGGGGTGGGTCAACAGCTCTACGCAGCCTGCGTGGCAAGGTGGTACTGCTCCACTTCTGGGCGACATGGTGCCCATCCTGTCGTCACGAGTTGCCGCGGATCGAACGCTTCTGGCGCCGTTATGCGGATCAGGGGGTGCTGCTGCTGGGGGTGAATGCCGACCGCGGCGATGGCGCCAAGGTGGGCGATTTTATGCGGGAACAGCGGCTACGGTTTCCCGTGCTGCTAGATCCCGACGGGAGTGTGCGCAACCGCTACGCGGTTCGCGCCCTGCCCACCACCTACATCATCGGTCGCGCGGGCGAGATCATCGGCCGCATGATCGGTGAACGGGAGTGGCTCGGGTCAGCGGCTAGCCGCTGGATCGCGCAAACGGTTGCCGAATAGGCGGATTCGGTAGGGTTACTCCTCCCAGTTGCCGATGTCGGCATCAAATCCCGAGCCGCCGGGGCGGCCGTCGCCACCGTGGGAGAGGAGATCGAAATCGCCGTGGACACCGGGGGAGAGATAGACGAAGGGGTTGCCCCACCCATCCTTGGGCAGGGTATCCATGTAGCGCTTGCCGTTTTTGTCCGCCTGTACCAGCGCCTTGAGCCCCTCGCCCGAGGTCGGGTATTTGCCGTGCTGCAGGCGGTAGAGTTTCAGCGCTTGGGCGATGTTCTTCATCTGCGCCTTGGTCGCCTCCACCTTGGCCTCGTCGGCGCGTTCGATAAATCGGGGGGCGACCATCGCCGCCAGCACACCGATGATGATCAGCACCACCATGATTTCGAGCAGGGTAAAACCCCGGTTGCGTTGGGATTGTTGTTGCATTGTTGGATACCTGTTGCGTGCGAAATGGCGGACGATGCTAATGACGGCTTCACAAAAAGTCGTCATCGCGGCCACGGACGGACTTGTTGCGATCTGCTCACTGCTGTTCATCAAGCCAGAAATCATTCCTCGATAGCGGGTCGTACACCCGGCGTTCGCCTTGGTAGATGATGAACGGCCCCTGTTTGAGGTCGCCGACCTCGTGGATGATGCGATCCATCGCCAACCAAGAGCCGATCACCAGCCCGTGTTTGTGCAGCGCCTGCCGCGCGTAGAGCGAGCAGACGGGGTAGTCGCCGCACGCCCGTCCATCCAGCGTGCCGACGATGTTTTGAAAGAAACGCATCGGAAACAGTTGCGGCTGCGGAACGGGCAGCAGGGTACGCTGCCACAGCAGCGACAGCAGCAGCGAGATGGCGGCGAGCGCCGCGTACACCGCCATGAGGCGGCGGGTGGTGTCAGCGCGCGGCAGTGGCATCGGATTCGGCAACGGCAAACGCCATGGCGGTGCCATCCTCATCGGTCAGGGAAAGGTGGATCTGGGTGATCGCCTGCCGTCGGGCGGCGGTGGCGGCTCCGCCGTGGAGGCGCACCACCGGCTTACCGCTCGGTTGGTGTACGGTTTCGATGGTGGAGGGAGCAACCCCGTGGCGGAAGCCGGTGCCGAGCGCCTTGGATACCGCCTCCTTGGCGGCGAAGAGCATGGCCAGCCGCCGCGCGGGATCCCCCTTGG
Source organism: Mariprofundaceae bacterium (assembly GCA_015489095.1). Taxonomy (GTDB): domain Bacteria; phylum Pseudomonadota; class Zetaproteobacteria; order Mariprofundales; family J009; genus S009-29. Next base: position 1,666 of record WFMN01000168.1, read on the forward strand.
CCGCCGCCTGCCGCTGTTCATGCTCGGTGTAGATGCGGGCGAGAAAGCGGGAGCCGAAGCGATCCACGGCATCACGCACCCTGCCGATGGCGACCCGATCCACCCCGATGCCGACGATCACGGGCGACCCTAGCGCGCCATTGCGCGGCGGAATGCGGCGATCGCCTGCGGCAGCCCCACCATCACCGCGTCGCTGATAATGGCGTGGCCGATATTGAGCTCGGATATCTCCGCGATGGCGGCGATATCCGGGGTGTTGTCGCAGGTCAGCCCGTGACCCGCGTGGACGATCAGCCCCAGATCGGCGGCCAGTTTGGCTCCCTCTTGGATGCGGATCAGCTCCTGCTGACGCGCTTGGCCGCGAAGGTTGGCGTAGTGGCCGGTGTGCAGCTCCACCACCGGCGCGCCGATGGCATGGCTGGCGCGAATCTGCGCCGGATCGGGATCGATAAACATCGACACCCGCACCCCGGATGCGGTCAGCTTTTCCACCACCGAGCCCAGCCGCACTTGATGCGGTGCCACATCCAGCCCCCCCTCGGTGGTCAGCTCCTCCCGCTTTTCCGGCACCAGACAGCACGCTTGCGGCGAAAGCTGACTGCAGATGGCGATCATCTCGTTGCTGGCGGCCATCTCCATGTTCAGGTGGGTGACGCGGGCGTGCCACGCCAGCCGCTCCATGTCACGATCCTGAATATGGCGACGATCCTCACGCAAGTGGGCGGTGATGCCGTCGGCGCCGGCGTCGATGGCCAGCAGCGCCGCCTGCAGCGGATCGGGATAATCGGTTCCCCGCGCCTGACGCAGGGTGGCGACATGGTCGATATTGACGCCGAGTTTCATGGCGTGGCTCCTTGTTGATGAATCTGTTGGTGGAGTTGGGCGATGATCGCCTCTCCGCGATGGATGGTGGCGCCATCCCATCTGGAGGGGGAGCCGGTGAACAGTTGGGTGAGGGCGGGATCCATCGCCTCGCCGCGCGAGCCTAGGTTGCAGCGCCGGCAGAGCAGCTGCCCCGAAACCCAGTGGCGCGGAAGCGTGTCATCGCCACACTGCCAGCAGTGATCCGGCGTGCTGATAACCCCCGCCTGCCGCAGTAGCAGCCAACTGGCGGCCACCAATCCGGCATCGGGCTGCGGATAGCGCGCCAGCAGCTGCAGCGCGCCGCGGCTTTCGTGAAAGCCGTGCGGATCGCCGTCGCGAAACAGCTTGGCTGCCAGCGCCAGCAGTTGCAGCCCCTCAAGGTGGTGGGAGGGCGGAAGCAGCTCCCGCCCGCGGTTGATGTCGGTAAGCGTCCCCATACCGCGCGCGCCGCCCACCCAGCGCACCGCCAGCGGCGTCAACTGGGTGAGATGGGGGCGCAGACGATTGCTGGCGCGCCGTGCCCCCTTGGCCATCAGGGTGATGCGGCCGTGGTCGCGGGTGAGCAGGTGCAACACCAGCGAGGACTCCCGAAACGGGATGCGCCGCAGCAGCAGCGCCTGATCGCACGACTCCTGTTTGGATCGGGTGATGACGGGGCTGGTTGCGCGCGCCGGCGCCATGGTGGTCGGGGAGGTGCTCAGATGCCGGAGTATTGGGCGTGCACCTCTCTGGCGTGGGTCTCCGGCAGCTTGTTCAAGGCGGCGATCAGCGCCTTGGCGGAGGCAACCACGATATCGGTGCTGGCGCCCTGGCCGTTGACGACGCGGTTGCCGTTTTGCAGGCGCACGGTGACATCGCCTTGGGCATCGGTGCCGGAGGTGATGGCGTTGACTTGGTAGAGCAATAGCTTGCCGTTGGGCTCCACCAACGACTTGATCGCCTTGAAGGCGGCATCGACCGGGCCGTCGCCCTCGCTGCTCGCCTTGTGGATCTCGCCGTCGATGGCGAGTTCCACCACTGCCACCGGGGTGTCGCGGGTGCCGGAGGCGACATGGAGGCCGACCAGACTGATCCGTTCATCTTGGGTGTCGCGATCGTCGGAGACCAGTGCCAGCAGATCTTCGTCGAAAATCTCCTTTTTCTTATCCGCCAGCACCTTGAAGCGGGCAAAGAGGGTGTTGAGCTGCTCGCGGTCAAGCTCCAGCCCCAGCTCGGCGTAACGGGCGGAGAGGGCGGCGCGCCCGGAGTGCTTGCCCAGTACCATGCGGTTGGTGCTCCAGCCGACCGATTCCGGGGTCATGATTTCGTAGGTTTTGTGGTGCTTGAGCATGCCATCTTGATGGATGCCCGATTCGTGGGCAAAGGCGTTGGCGCCGACGATCGACTTGTTGGCCTGCACCGGCGAGCCGGTGATCTGGGAGACCAGCTTGGAGGTGGGAACGATGCGGGTGCAGTCGATGGCGGTATCGAGGTTCCGGTAGCGGTCGCGGCGGGTGCGCAGAATCATCACGATCTCTTCCAGCGCGGCGTTGCCGGCGCGCTCGCCTAGGCCGTTGATGGTGCACTCCACTTGACGGGCGCCGTTCTCAACCGCGGCCAACGAGTTGGCCACGGCGAGGCCTAAATCGTTATGGCAATGGACGGAGAAGATCGCCTGATCCGAGTTGGGCACCCGCTCGATCAGGGTGCGGATGCGGCCGCCGAACTCGTCGGGGGTCATGTAGCCGACGGTGTCGGGGATGTTGATGATGGTGGCGCCGGCGTCGATGGTGGCCTCGACGATGCGGCAGAGAAAGTCGATCTCCGACCGGCCGGCATCCTCGGCGGAGAACTCCACCTCCGGCGCCAGCGAGCGCGCCAGTGTTACCGCTTGCACGGCGCGGGCAACCACCTCATCCGGCGCCATGCGCAGCTTGGCCTCCATGTGGATCGGGCTGGTGGCGATAAAGGTGTGGATGCGTCCGCGCTCGCCGGCGGGGGCGATCGCCCTTGCCGCCGCCTCGATATCCTTCTCCAGCGCGCGCGCCAGCCCGGCGATGCGGCTGCCTTGGATCTCGGTGGCGATCTGCTCGACCGAGGCGAAATCATCGGGCGATGCCACCGGAAAGCCGGCTTCGATCACATCCACACCCAGCTTTTCCAGTGCCAGCGCGACCCGCAGCTTCTCCTCGGCGTTCATCGAGCAGCCGGGAGACTGCTCGCCGTCGCGCAGGGTGGTGTCAAAGATGTGGATGGTTTCGCTCATGGTTGCTTGCTCCTAGGTTCGGCAGGCAAGGCTGATGAAGGGTTGTTACAGATTCAACTTGTCACGCCACAGGGGATGGAAAAGAGCGCAATTTCCGGTTGGTCGATGCGTGCCAGCGTGAGCCGGTTGCCCCACACGCAGCCGCTGTCGAGGCCGAGCACATGGGGCTGATCGGCGACCAGTCCGCGGGCGGCCCAGTGGCCGAACACGATGCGGCAGTTGCGCGGGTCGCCATCGGGGAGGTCGCTGCGCCAGCGCGCTTCGGGATGGGCAAACCACGGCCGTTCGCTTGGGGTGTCGCTCTCCGCCCTGCTGTTGTGCCAGTTGAAGCGGCCATCCGCGGTGCAGAAACGGCAGCGGGTGAAGACCGCCAGTGCGAACGCCAGCGATTCGTCGGAGGGCTCGCCGATGGTGTCGCCGCGCTCGAGCAGGGGCGGGAGCTCTTGTTGCCACCGGTCGGAGCGCAGCAGCTTGGCGATCGCCTTGGCGCGCTTGCGCGCCTGATGGAGCGTCCATTGCGGCGGGAGTCCGGCGTGTACCATGGCCCAGCGGAGCTTTTTATCACGGTGGATGAGCGGACGGTGGCGCAGCCAATCGATCAACGCTCCGCAGTCGGCGGCATCGATCACCTGCTGTAGGGTAGGGGGAGGGGGCGCGTCGCTGGCGATGGCGCGCAGCAGGTGGAGGTCGTGGTTGCCGAGCACCGCGATGCACTGCTTGCCCAAGTCGCGTAAAAAACGCAGTGTTGCCAGCGAGTTATTGCCACGGTTGATCAGGTCGCCCACGCACCACAACAGATCGCGATCGGGGCGGAACCCCGCGTGATCGAGCAGCCTGCGCAGGCAATCGTAACACCCCTGAATGTCGCCAACCGCGAAGATGCGCACGGCTAGAGCAGGAACAGGGTAGCCAGGCCGAGAAAGGCGAAGAAGCCGACCACATCGGTCACCGTGGTGAGTATCGTGCCGGAGGCAAGGGCAGGGTCGATGTGGAGGCGTTGCAGGGTAAGTGGGATCAAGGCTCCGGCCAGCCCGGCGACACAGAGGTTGATCAACATCGCCGCGGCGATTACCAGCCCCAACGCGATGCCGTGCCGTGGAAACCAGATGGTGGCAATCGCCGCCGCCACCACCGCGAAGGTTAGGCCGGTGATGACGCTGACCCGGATCTCCTTCATTAACACCTTGAATGCGTTGTGGAAGGTGATGCGGCCAAGGGCGATGCCGCGCACGATGACGGTCAAGGTCTGGGTGCCGGCGATCCCGCCCATGCTGGCGACAATCGGCATCAGCACCGCCAGCGCCACGATGGCGGAGATGGTCGGCTCAAACTGGGCGATGACCAGCGACGCCAACACCGCGGTGGCGAGGTTCACCATCAGCCAGACGCCCCGCCGCCAGGCGGTGACCAGCACCGGCTCCGTCAGATCATCCTGATCGGAGAGGGCGGCCAGGCGGAACATATCCTCGGTCGCCTCCTCCTGAAAGACATCGATGATGTCATCGGCGGTGATGCGGCCGACCAGCACCCCGTTGCCATCGACCACCGGCACCGTCATCAGGTCGTATTTGTCGAACAGACGGGCGACGGTCTCCCGATCCTCGTCGGGAGAGACGCTGATGAACTTGCGTTCGGCCGCCTCCAGAATCGGCTGATCCGGCTCGAGAAAGATCAGGGTGCGCAGCGAAAGCAGCCCGACCAGATGGTCGTCGTCATCCACCACATAGACATAATTGAGGTTTTCGATCTCCTGACCCCAGCGGCGCAGCACCTTGAGCACCCGATCGGCGGTCCAATCGGCGCGCACCTTGAACAGCTCCGCCTGCATGATGCCACCGGCGCTCTCCTCGTCGTAGGTCATCAGCGGCCTGATCTCCCGCCGCTCGTCAGGCTCGAGCTGTTCGATCACCTCATCGGCGACAGCGCTGTCCACCGCCTGCAGCAGGTCGGTGGCATCGTCGGAGTCCAGATGCTCGACCACATCGCCGATCGCCTCGGGATGGAGCTGGGCGAGCAGCGCTTCCTGCATGTTTTCGGGGAGATCGAGCAGGACATCGCCCTGCTGCTCATCCGGGATGCAGCGTAGCAGCAGCAGGCGTTGTTCCAGGGTTTGACAGTCGAGCAGCAGCTCGGCGGCGTCGGCGGTGTGCATCTCCGCAAAGCGGGCGCGCATCCGCGACGGCTCGCGTTTGGCGAGGGTGAGTGCCTCTTCGCTGCGCAGGCGGGCGCTTTCGGTCGTTTGCATCAGCCGAAAGCTATGGGGTTCGTCGGGTGGTGGCGAGTTCCGTTACGCGAGCCAGCCGGAATTGGCATCAGTCAGGCAGTCGGCGTAGGGGATGTAGGGCTTGATATCCAGCACCGGGGTGCCGTCGAGCAGGTCGCCGGCCTCGATGGTGAGGCGGTGATCGTGATGGTCGAGCAGCCGCACGGCGGAGAGCCCCAGCGGATTGGGGCGGTGAGGGGCGCGGGTGGCGAACAGCCCCCGCTTGCGGTTGCCGCGCCCTGGCGGGCGTACCAGCGGGTTCCACCCTTGGTTGAGGTGGAACCAGAACAGCACCCAGATGTGGGAGAAGGAGGCGAGATCGCGACACGCCAGCGCCATGTCGTGACGCAGCTCGATGGTGGCGGTGACGGTCGCGTGGGTGGTGGCGTCGGGCTGGCGCGGAGCGGCGAAACGCTCCTTGAACGGGCTGTGTACCACCCCGATCGGGGTGAGCGACACCGTTTCCGGGATGGCTACCTTGTCGGTGTAGGCTTTATCGGCCTTGGTCTGCCTCGCCTGCGGTAGCCTCACGCCTCGGCGAGTTCGGTTTGCGGGTAGAAGAGGCGCAGCCCGTTGCCGCTGCTGTCGCAGAGGATCTCTACCCGTCCTCCCTTGCTGAGTTCGCCGAAGAGGATGGCGTCCGCCAGCGGCCGCTTGATCTCGCGGTCGATCAGCCGTGCCATCGGCCGCGCACCCATGGTGACATCGTAGCCGTGATCCGCCAGCCACTGGCGGGCATCGGGGCTGATAAAGAGTTCCACCCGTTTTTCGACCAGCTGCTCCTCCAGCTCCATGATGAACTTATCCACCACATGGAGGATGGTGACCGGAGAGAGCGGGGCGAAGGCGATGGCGGCGTCGAGGCGGTTGCGGAACTCCGGGGTGAAGACCCGCTTGACCGCCTCGTCAACCGAGCCCTGCCGCGACTGCGGGGTGAAGCCGACCGTGCTCTTCTCCATGTCGGCGGCGCCGACATTGCTGGTCATGATCAGGATGACATGGCGGAAGTTGACATTGCGCCCGTTGCTGTCGGTCAGCTTGCCGTGATCCATCACCTGCAGCAGCAGGTTGAACATGTCGGGATGCGCTTTTTCGATCTCGTCGAGCAGCAGCACGGCATGCGGGTTTTTGATCACCGCGTCGGTTAGCTGCCCCCCCTGCTCGAAGCCGACATACCCCGGCGGGGAGCCGATCAGGCGGGCGATGGCGTGCGACTCGGTGTACTCGGACATATCGAAACGCAGCAGTTCGATGCCCATGATGCGTGCCAATTGTCGCGCCACCTCGGTTTTGCCCACGCCGGTGGGGCCGGAGAAGAGGAAGCTGCCGATCGGTTTTTCGGCGCGATTCAGCCCCGCGCGCGACAGCTTGATGCAGGTGGCGAGCTGACTGATCGCCTCATCTTGGCCGAAGACGGAGAGTTGCAGATTGCGTTCCAGCGAAGCTAAGTTGCGCACATCGGAGGCGCTGACCTGCTGAATCGGCGCCTTCACCATGGCGGCAACGGTGGCCTCGATGTCGTGCTGCCCCACCCGCTTGCGCTTACGGCTGCCCGACTTCAGGTGCATGGCGGCGCCAGCCTCGTCGATGATGTCGATGGCGGAGTCGGGAAGCTTGCGATCCTGCACATGGCGCGCCGCCAGCGTGGCCGCTGCCTCCAGCGCGCTCCGGGTGTAGTGGATGCAGTGGTAGGCCTCGAAACGGGCCTTGATTCCCTGCAGGATCTCGATGGTCTGCTCCAGCGAGGGCTCCTCGATATCCACCTTCTGGAAGCGGCGTGCCAGCGCCCGATCCTTTTCGAAGATCTGTTGGTACTCGTCCCAAGTGGTTGCGCCCATGCAGCGCAGGGTACCGCTGCCCAAGGCCGGCTTGAGCAGGTTGGAGGCGTCCATCGCGCTGCCGTTGGCGGCGCCGGCGCCGATGATGGTGTGGATCTCGTCGATGAAGAGGATATTGTCGCTGCTCTTTTCCAGCTCGGCCAGCACCGATTTGATGCGCTCTTCGAAATCGCCACGGTATTTGGTGCCGGCGATCAGTGCCCCCATGTCGAGGGAATAGACGGTAGATTTCAATAGCTTTTCCGGTGTGTCGCACTGGGCGATGCGGGAGGCTAGGCCTTCGGCGATGGCGGTTTTGCCGACACCGGCCTCACCCACCAGCAACGGGTTGTTTTTGCGTCGCCGGCAGAGGATGTGGATGCAGCGCTCCACCTCCTGCTGGCGACCGATCAAGGGGTCAAACGCTTGCCGCCTAGCCTTGTCGGTCAGATTGACGCAGAAGCGATCGAGCGGGGATTGCTTCTTCTTTCTCTTGCCGCGGCTGGTCGTGGCTCCTTCGGTGACCGGTTCGCCGGGGAACGGGGATGATTTTCGCTCCGGTTCGGCGGATCGGATGGTGCCGTGGGAGATGTGTGATACGACATCGTATCGGGTAAGCCCCTGCCGTTGCAGGAAAAAGAGTGCGTGTGAGTCGCGTTCGGAGAAGATGGCGGCCAGCACATGCGCCCCTTCAACCACATCGCGATTGGCCGCCTGCACATTCATCACCGCCCGCTGGATCACCCGTTGCAGCCCGACGCTGGCGGTGGTCTCCCCCTTGGCATCGGTAATGACGGGGATGTGGTTGCGAATGAAGTCATTCAGATCTTGGGCGAGGATATCGAGCTTAGCGCCGCAGGCGAGCAGCACCTCGCGGGCGGAGGGGTTGTCGATCAGCCCCAGCAGCAGGTGTTCGACGGTGACATATTCGTTGCGACGCAGATGGGCATCGCGAAAGATGGCGTTGAGCGACTGTTCCAG
>WFMN01000169.1 GCA_015489095.1 Mariprofundaceae bacterium
CAATACCAATTGGATACGCGCGTGACCCTCCACGGCAGGCTGGATGATGCCGCCCTGCAGGCGCTCTACCTTGCCTCCGACATCTTTGTCCTTCCCTCCCACTGGGAGGGCTACGGAATCGTGCTGCTGGAGGCGATGTCGCACGGCGTGGCGGTGGTTGCCACCACCGCCGGCGCGATCCCCGAGGTGGTGCGCGATGGCGACACAGGGCTTTTGGTTCCTGCGGGAGATCCTGTGGCGCTGCACGATGCGCTGTTGCGTCTGATGGAGGATCAACCGCTACGCCTGCGGCTGGCCAAGGCGGGGCTCGCTTTTGCCCAACGCCATCCCGATTGGCAGGCCATGGAGCGGGTGTGCGTGGAGTGGTGGCGCACGGTTCTGGGCACGATGAGGGCTGCGTGTTCGTCGCGATGAAACATGCGCTGCTGCGGCTGGTCATGCGGCGACTTGCTGGGCGGCTGTCGGCGGTGGAGCGGCCTAGGTCTCCGGCGAATATCGCGCTGTGGCAGTTCGGCGGCGTCGGCGACATGCTGTTGGCGACACCGGTGATTCGCGCGCTGGAAAGCGCCTATCCGCAGGCGGCGGTACACCTGTGGTGCTCCGATCCGAAGTTCGCGGCTTGGCTGACACGGTTTGCCAATGTGGCGTCGATCAATCCCTTTCGCGTTTATGATTATGATGTCCGCACCTTGTTGCAGCGGGATGTTCGGCGCGAATTAAGCGGCATCCTGGAGCAGATGCGGGCGCAGCGGGTGGGGATGGTGGTCAACCTGCACCGTCCGGCGTTGCTCGACTGGTGGGCGGTGGAGTGGTGGTTGATGCGCCGGCTGGCGGGCTGCTTCACCATCGGCTTCGCGCCCGATTTCTTGGCGGATGGGCAACCGCTTCATGCCGCCCTGTTGCTCTCCGAATGGGGCGATGACCACTACACCCGCCTCTACCAACGGCTGCTGGCGCGGGCGGGGATTCCCTGTGGCGTGGAGACCTGCTTCCCGCTGCTGGAGGCCGATCGCCAAGCGGCGCGGCAACTGCTTGATTCACGCCTGATTGCGGCCGATGGGCGGCTTGTTTGTCTCCATGTCGGCGGGCGACGGCTCAAGCTGGAGCAGAAGATGTGGCCGCTTGCGCGCTTCGCCGAGGTGGCGCGGCGGCTGCTGGATCGCCGGATGACGCCCCTGCTGATCGGGGTGGAGCATGAGCGTGCGATGGGGGAGGAGCTCTGCGCTCGCGTGCCGGGGTGCCTCAACCTGATCGGGCAGACCACGCTGGTGCAGATGGCGGCGCTGATTGCGCGCGCCGATGGCCTCATCGGCCACGATTCGGGGCCGTTTCATCTGGCGGTCGCGGTGGATACACCCTGTGTGGCCATCTGCGGGCGTCCCGACGCCGAGCCGGAGTATCTCAACTGCCGCAAGGAGGGGGTCGCGGTCGTGGTGGGCGACCACCCTGATCGCATCGCGGTGGACGAGGTTTGGCGGGCGGCCATGCAGGCGTTTGGGGAGGATGGATGACGACTTCGACAGAAGTCGGCATCGCGGCCATGGACGGACCTTTTGCGAGATCATCAAGGATGACGGTCGATCCGATGCGCATCATGCTGGTGGTCAACGAGTTTCCGCCGGAGAAGATCGCCGGCACCGCGATGGCGACGCGCGCGCTGGCGGAGCATCTGACCGCGCGCGGCCACCAGGTGTTGGTGGTGGTGACCACTGACTGCCCACAAGCGGCGCGCGACCGGATCGCGCCGGCCGATTACCAACTGGTGTGGACACCGCGTCGCCCCTTTCGCGGGGTGGGAATGGCGTGGCGTATCTGGCACGCTTGGCGCGCGGCTAGGCGGTTCGCGCCGCAGATCATTCAGGGGCAGGCGGTGTCGTGCGGGCTGATCGCGGCGCTGCTCGGTCGCCTGCTGGGGGTGCCGAGCATCTGTTACGCGCAGGGCTACGATGTCTATCAGGCGACAGCGTGGCAGCGCCGCACCGAGATCCGCTGGGGGTGCGGCTGGCCCGATTGCCTGCTTGCCGTGACGGAACACCTTGCCGGGGCGATTCGCCGCTCGGTGGAGCGGCCGGATATCCGTATCATGCCCCACGCCTTTCGTGCCGCCGACCCCATGCCGGAGCGCGACTGCTGCCGACGGCGGTTGGGGCTGTCCGACGATGCGAAGGTGATCCTTGCCGTGGGGCGGTTGGAGCGGTTCAAGGGGCACGATGTGCTGCTGGCGGCGTGGGCGAAGGTTGCGCCGCGGATGGGCGATGCCAAGCTGTGGATCGTCGGTTCGGGGTCGCAGCGGCAGGCGCTGGAGCGGCAGGTGGCGGCGAGCGCGCTCAGCTCCTCGGTGACGCTGCTCGGCGCGCTACCCGCGGATGCGGTGCAGGAGCGGATGGCGGCATCCGACCTGTTTGTGCTTCCCAGCCGCTCGGAGCCGTTCGGGATTGTACTGCTGGAGGCGATGGCCTACGGCCTGCCGGTCATCGCCAGCGATGTGGGCGGTGTGCCCGAGGTGGTGCCCGCCGACGGCGATGCGCGGCTGGTTGCAAGCGATGATGCGGCGGCGTTGGCGGAGGCGCTGTTGCAGTGGTATCGCGCCCAGCGGGGGCTGTCCGCGATCAACCGGGAGCATGCCATGCGGTTGGAATGGCGGCGGCAGGTGCGGCGGTTTGAATCGCTTTATCAACAGTTCATGTCGGCGCGAGGTGATGCACCATGAGTACATCAGAGAATCGAGATCGTTCATGGGCTTCCGAAGAGAAGTTTTTCGCCCGGTCGTGGACGCATCAATTCTACTTTTGGAAGTTGCGGCAGATCATGTTGGGGCGGACGGTGGAGCGGTTGCTCGCGCCACGACGGCCGGGCGAGCAGATCCGCGTGGTCGATCTCGGCTGCGGGCCGGGAACCAATCTGTTTGAGATCGCCGATCGCTGCGCCGGCTTCGAGGGGGTCGCGTGGTTCGGGCTCGATCTGAACCTGCAGGAAGTGGCGGACGGCGCCTCGCGCAGCCGGTGGCGGGTAGCCAAGCGGGGCATGGCGCCGGTTCGCTTTGCGGGCGGGGATCTCTTCAACCTTCCGTTCGCCGACAACAGCCTCGATATCATCGTCTCCTCCGAGGTGGTGGAGCATCTGCCCGACCCTTATCCCGCGCTGCGGGAGATGGCGCGGGTGCTAAAACCGGGCGGCTACGCGATGGTGACCACGCCCAATCCGCGCAACCTGCCGGAGATGGTGGGCTACGGGCTGGATCGGGTGAGTGGCGGGGCGTTCAAGCGGCTTTACTGGAAGGGGCAGGATGAGATCTCGGCGCCGCCGCTCACGGCGCAGGTGGGGTTCGGCCATGTCTCGGTGCACCCCTATTCGGTGTGGCGGCAATGGTTGGCGGAGGCCGGTATTCCGGTGGTGAGGTGTGTGCGCGGGCCGATGGTGTTTGGTAGCCCGTTTTTTGATCGGCAGCGCTTGCTCTCCGGGCTGTTGGTGGCGTTGGATCCGATTCTGGATCTGCTTCCCGGGAAGTTTTTGACCACGACCAATCTGGGGATGCTGTGTCGCAAGCGGTTTGCGCCCGCCCCGCCGGGAGCGCGCTGACTCTAGGGATTGCGCTTTTGTTTCAACGCCAAAAGCGCCCGTTTTTCCCGGCTGTTGAGCGGGCGCAGGCCGCCGCTTTTCAGGGTCGGATCGAGCTTGACCGGGCCGAAGCGTGTGCGGATGAGGCGGCGCACCGGGTGGCCGACCGCATCCAGGGTGCGGCGGATTTCGCGCCAGCGGCCGCGGGCTAGGGTGACGGTCAGCCAGCTATGGCCACCGGTCTCGGCATCGACCACCAGCCGCCACGGCACGCTCTGCTCATCCTCGCCGATCTCGATGCCGCCCCGCTGCAGCCGTTCGATGTGCTCCAGCGTCAGGTGACCCGCGATACGCACGCGGTATTCGCGTTCGACGGCAAACTCCGGCCGGGTGAGCCGCTGCGCGAGGTCGCCGTCGTCGGTGAGTAGCAGCAGCCCTTCGCTATCCATATCGAGGCGGCCAACGGATTGGATGTTGGGGGCGATCTCCAGCCGGTCGTAGATCAGCGGGCGGCCGCGCGGATCGCTGCGCGCGCACATCAGGCCGGCCGGCTTGTGGTAGAGCAGGTAGCGATACGCAGTGTTGGGCGTGACCCGCTTGCCATCGACCTCGACTTGGTCGCACGCGGTCACCCGCAGGCCGGGGGTGGTGATCCGCTCGCCGTTGACGGCGACCCGGCCGGCGATGATCCAGCGATCGGCCTCCCGCCGCGAGCAGAGGCCGCAGCGCGCCAGATAGCGGTTGATGCGCTCGCCGGCGGCCACGGCGGGGGAGCGTTTGTCTGCTTGCTTGTTGCGGGGAGCGGCCACCGCGGCGTTAGACGCGGTAGCCCATCTTCAGCGTGCGCCGCACCTTCTCCATGGTGCGTTCGGCCTCGATGTTGGCGCGGGCGTTGCCGGCGCGGATAATCGCTTTCACATCATCGGGGCGGGCGGCGATCTCCTGCCGGCGTTGGCGGATCGGCACCAGCTCCGCTTCAAGGTGGCGCAGCAGAATCTGTTTGCAGTCGAGGCAGCCGATGGCGGCGCTGGTGCAGCCGGCGCACACCTCTCCGCGCTCTTCCTCGGTGGAGTAGATCTTGTGATACTCCCACACCGGACACCGCTCAGGGTCGCCGGGATCGGTGCGCAGCTTGCGCTGGGTGTCGGTCTTCATCGCCCGCACCTTTTTCTCGGTTGCCTTCCAGCTTTCATCGAGCGCGATGGTGTTGTCGTAAGACTTGCTCATCTTGCGGCCATCCAGCCCCGGCATCTTGGCCGCCGGCATCAACAGCGCCGCGGGCTCGGGGAAAAGCGGCTGCTCCGGCTTGCGGTAGAGGTGGTTGAAGCGGCGCGCCACCTCGCGGGTGAGCTCCACATGCGGCACCTGATCTTCACCGACCGGCACCGCGTCGGCGCGGTAGATGAGAATGTCGGCCGCCTGCAGTAGCGGGTAGCCCAAGAAGCCGTAGGTGCCGAGCTCCTTTTCGCGCAACTGCTCGATCTGGTCCTTGTAGGTCGGCACCCGCTCCAGCCACGGCAGCGGGGTGATGAAGGAGAAGAGCAGATGCAGCTCGGCGTGGGCGGCCACCTCCGACTGGATAAAGAGCACGCTCTTGTCGGGGTCGATGCCGACCGCCAGCCAGTCGATCACCATCTCCCAGATGGTGCTCTGCACGATGCCGGGGTTGGCGTAGTCGGTGGTGAGCGCATGCCAGTCGGCGGCGAAGAAGAAGCAGCGGTGCTCCTCCTGCAGGGCGAGCCAGTTTTGCAGCACCCCCTTGAGGTGGCCGAGGTGCAGGCGCCCGGTGGGGCGCATGCCGGAGAGGATGCGTTGCGGTTTTTGTGGTTCGGTCATGGGTTAGCCTGCGATAAATCCTTTGATTCGGGTGGCGGTCTGCTGCGCCAGCGTGGTGATGGAGGTCATCAGCGCCACATGGCCGCTGGGGTGCACCTCCTTGATCTTGTCCATCGCCGCCTGATCCAGCACCAGCACATCGGAGTCGCAGATGGCGGTGGCGGTGCCGAAGTTGGGCTTCTTGTTGCAGAAGGCGATGTCGCCGACAAAGGCGCCGTCGCGGCGGATATCGACCAGCATCACCTCGCCGCTGCTGTCCTCCGCCTCCAGCGCGATCTCGCCGGAGACCACCAAGTAGATGGCGTCGATCTTTTCGCCGTGCTCAATCAGCCGCTCGCCGGTTTTGAGCGAGCGTAGTGAAATCAGCTGCTGCAGGTGGTCACGGTTCTGCTCGTCAAGGCTGCTGAATACCGGGTGGGCGTGAAAGAAGGTGCGGACGATGCGGCTGTCCATTAGCTGTTTTAGCCGGTTTTTCAGGTCTTTATTTACCTCTACCACTTGGCGGATAGCGCTGTAGGCGACATGGGCGACCTTGGCGTCGCTGGCGGCGATCACGCCGGCGTAGCGGGTTTTGTCGCGCAGCAGTCCATACTCGCCGAACACCTCCCCCTTGCCGATCTTGGCGATCAGCAGCCGTTTTTCCCGCCGCATCTTGGTGATGGCGAACTCCCCCTCCAGCACGAAGTAGATGCCGTCGGGTTCATCGCCTTCGCGGATCAGCTCCACCCCCTTGACCAGACTGAAAACACGGCAGCTGGATTCCAGAATGCGCAGATGCACCGGCGAGATATCCTTCAAGATCGGAAAGGTCTTCGCATCCAGCACGCCACTCATCGATCCGAGCATGATGCCGGAGAGGTCGAGATACTCTTCCATCGTTTTACACCCCCACAACAGGTTTCAACATCACAACGGCGCGAGGGTATAAGATTCGCCGGTCAGCGGCAAAGGTTTCCGGGGTTATCGGGCGGAGGCGAGGTGGATCGGGGTGGAGAGTTGGCGTGAGATCGACAGCGGATGGCGCTTGCCCTGCCGCCAGTCATAGAGGATGGAGTAGGCGAGCACATGCTGCACATAGTTCCGGGTTTCGCGGAACGGGATGGAGGCGATCCACAGATCGCCCTCGCGGTAGGGTTGCCGCTTGAGCCAGCGGTTGACCCGTGCGGGGCCTGCGTTGTAGGCGGCGGTGGCGAGCGGCACGCTGCCGTCGAAACGGCGTTTGATGCTGGCGAGGTAGTGGCTGCCGAGGCGGATGTTGGTGGCGGCGTCGAACAGGTTGGGCGTGTGCCGCGCATGGTGCCGTTTGGCCACCATCGCCGCCGTGCGCGGCCTAAGCTGCATCAGCCCCTTGGCGCCGGCGGGTGATATTGCCTGCGCATTGAATGCCGACTCCTGCCGGATGATGCTCCAGATCAGCGAGGGCGCAAGCCCGCTGCTTTTGGCCGCGCGCCGAACATGGCGGCTGTAGGCGAGCGGAAAGCGCTGCTCCAGCGCATCAATCGCCCGACCGCGCAGCGCGGCGAGAATGGCGCGGTCATACCATCCCCAACCGCTGGCGAGGGCGGCGGCGGCGCGCCATTTGGCCGGGGTCATCTCCTGCAAGGCGCGAAACCACTCGCGCCGCGCCTTGCTCTGCAGCCCGAGAACAAGCCACTCGTGGGCACGGACAATCCCCGG
>WFMN01000170.1 GCA_015489095.1 Mariprofundaceae bacterium
GTTCCTGCAGGTAGTCGTTTTGAATGATGGCGACCCTGCGCTCCTCATCGTGGGAGGCGTTGATCAGCATGCGTGTAGTTACAGTCATATAGTGTGCCTTTTGGTGGCACTGGCAGCAATGCGGGTTGCGCGCAAGAACTACGGATAGCGCACCATCGCCGTCAACGCTGGTGCGGTTGGATTTATCACGGTCTTTTCCGTCCGCGTTGCGGTGGCCATGCTACAGGCCGTAGGAGGAACCCCTTTCCACAAGCGGCGGATTCAAAACATTGTGCCAGTGGCAAGTGTATTTACTGAACACCCGGGCTCGGACGGTTTCGCTCGTATGGGGGCGCATGGTCGCTTCGGCATCATCGGCGGCTATCGCTTTTGACAGCGGACGGAGAGCCGGTCACGGTTGCCTCTCTCCGGGGAGAGTCAGCCGCGGTATCACAAGCGGGAATCTCACGGCGCGCCCCGATCGTTGCCCTGGTGGCAACGGGTGGCTTTGCGCCCGGTGGTTCAACCTGCAGTGGAGAGCGACCCATCGCCCCGGCGGAACGAAAAAACCGGAGGCCAACTAGGTGCAGCGCTCAAATACTACCGACATAGCGGGGGATTTGGCAAATCCAGCGCACGGTTCCCCCCATTGGCAAGTGGATCATGATGAGGATGGCAGCCGGCTGGATCGGGCGCTGATGCGCCGCTTCCACCACGCCGGCAAGGGGCTGATCATGCGCCTGATCCGCAAGGGGAATGTGCGCATCAACGGCAAGCGGGCAAAGCCGGCGTCGCGGCTGACCGCCGGCGACAGGGTCTTCATCCCGGCATCGCTGCGCACAGCAAGCGCCGACGCGGCTGGGCGGGCGACGCCGACCACCCTTGCGGCGCGGGTTCCGATCCTTTACGAAGATGCGCAGTTGCTGGTGGTGGACAAACCGGCGGGCGTCGTGGTGCACGGCGGCAGCGGCTACGACTCCGGCCTCATCGAGCAGCTGAAGGCGGCCTACAACCTGCCCGAGCTGCGCCTCGCCCACCGCCTCGACCGCGACACCAGCGGCTGCCTGCTGCTGGTGAAGCAGCTATCGGCGCTACGCAGGGTCACCGAGGGGTTTCGCCACCACCAGATCCACAAAACCTACCTCGCCTGGGTGATGGGACGGGTGGAGGATCACAGCGGACGCATGGTCAGCCGCCTGACCAAGGGGGTGGTGCGCGGCGGGGAGCGCATGGTGACCGACCATGACGACGGCAAGGAGGCGATCACCGACTTTCAGCTCATCATGCACCAAGAGCGGGCGGACTGCCCGCTCTCGCTGCTGGCGCTACAGCCGCACCACGGCCGCACCCATCAATTGCGGGTTCAACTCCAGCAGGAGGGACACCCGATCGCCGGCGACGGCAAGTATGGCAGCGCGGAACAGGTGAAGGCGTTTCGGGCGATCGGCGGGCGGGGCATGGCGTTGCACGCGTGGCGGCTCAGGCTCACCCATCCGCAGAGCGGCGAGCCGCTCGATCTGCGCGCGGCGTGGCCCGAACGCTGGCGGTGGGCGGCTAGCTGATTGTGCTGGCGAGCTGCTCGCTCTGCTGCTGCATGGCGCTCATGCGATCGGCGATCGACTCCATGGAGGCCGCCTTGGCATCAAACCCCTCCGCGGCCTTGCCCGCCCGTTCGCTGATGCCGGAGACCTCGCGCGCGATCTCGCTCAGCACCTCGTGCGCCTGCTTGGTCTGCTCCATCATCTCGTCGATGCTGTTCTGAATCTCCTGCGCCGCGCCGCCGCTCTGGCTGGCAAGCTCCTTCACCTCACTGGCCACCACCGCGAACCCCCGCCCCGACTCACCGGCGCGCACCGCCTCGATACTGGCGTTGAGCGCCAGCAGGTTGGTGTGCTTGGCCACGCCGGCAATGCTCATGGAAAGGTTGTTGATGGTCTCGGTGATGGTAACCAGCTTGGCCAGCATCTGCTCCCCCTGCTCGCTGGCGCGGGCGGCATCGGCCGCCACTTCGGAGTTGTGGCGCACGATCACCGCCGTGTCATGGATATCCCGCGCCATCGCGGCGATGGCATCGGCCAGCGACCGGCTCTCTTCGGCGATGGCGTGCGCCTGCTGCTGATTTTCACTGTCGATCATACCATTCACCCCGCTGTTCAACTTCTCGCGCCACTAAGGCTAGCATACCGAGCACGATGATAAAGCATCATGAAAAAGGAGACGAACAGTACCAACCACCGTGGCGGCGCGGACTGATTCAGGGAGCGGCGACATTGGTCGCCCTGACATCCATCGCGCTGCTGCACGATGTACTGTATGGAGGAAAGGAGATTCCGCTCATGATGGCGGCATTCGGCGCCTCGGCAATCCTGCTCTACGGCGCGCCCCACAGCGACATGGCGCAGCCGTGGAACATCTTTGTCGGCGGCACGCTCAGCGCGCTCATCGGGGTGGCAATCGGCCAATTGGCGCTGCCACCATGGCTACTGGAGGCGCTGGCGGTGACGGCAGCCATCATGGTGATGGGCGCAACCGGCAGCATGCACCCGCCCGCCGGCGCCATCGCCTTTCTGGGCGCCTCCGGCGAGTTTGCTTCCCTAGGCTTCGGGTTTGTGCTCTGCCCGGTGCTGACTGGGCTGGCCATCATGTTCACGGTGGCGCTCCTCGCCCACAAGCTGCAACCGGATGTAACCTACCCCAAACCGCGCCTCTCGCGATGAGAAGATTGGAACCACAAAGCCGCGAAGACACCAAGGAAAAATGGCATCGCGGCCATGGAGGTCAAGCAAAAGTCCGTCCGCGGCGATTCGCGGTTGGAAACCGCTCCTACAGCCTGTAAGGCGGGGAACCCTTTCCCCGAACCCGTGCGTGGCTGCGACTTTTTGCAACGCTATTGAAGAATAGTCTTGACTATTTTTCAAAATAATGCATAATGGCGGCATGGAACGCTATCTATCCGCGACCATTCGCCGAGACCTTGCAACCAAAACGGTATTGCTCACCGGGCCGCGCCAAGTGGGGAAGACGACCCTGGCCAAAGCATTGCAGGCGGACTATCAGCGTCCGCAGTATCTCAACTGGGATGTCGCCAACGATCGTCGCATTCTGACCCGGCAGAGCTGGAGTCCACGCGCCGATCTGTTGATCTTGGATGAGATCCACAAGATGCGCAACTGGAAACCCTACCTCAAAGGGGTGATCGACGGCGCGACGGAGGGGCAGCATATCCTTGTAACCGGCAGCGCCCGGATGGAAACCTTCCGACAGTCGGGGGAGTCGTTGGCGGGACGCTACTTTCGCTTGCGGCTACACCCCTTTTCGGTCAAAGAGTGGGTTGCGCGCACCGGTGCGTCCCCCGAAAGTGCGCTGGATCGCCTGATGGAACGCGGCGGCATGCCCGAGCCGTTTCTGGCCGACGACGCAGTGCATGCAGCCCGCTGGCGCCAACTCTATTTCACCGACTTGGTGCGCGAAGATGTGCTGGAGTTTTCCCGTATTACCGAAATCCGGGCGATGCGCCTGCTGGTGGAGCTGTTGCGCGACAGGGTCGGCTCGCCACTCTCCATCGCGTCGCTGGCGCGCGACATTCAGGTGGCGCCCGGCACGGTTGCCAAGTACATAGAGATCCTTGAGTCGCTGTATATCATCTTCGTAGTGCGCCCGTTTCACCGCAATATCGCGCGCGCAATCCTCAAGGCGCCCAAGGTCTATTTCTTTGATACCGCATTCGTTCGCGGGGATGTGGGCGCACAATGGGAAAACGCCTGTGCCACCATGCTGCTCAAACATGCCCACTTCGCGCAGGACGTGTACGGGAAAGCGACAACGCTGCACTATCTGCGCACCAAGGAGGGAGCGGAGGTCGATTTTCTGCTGTGCGACAACGGCGAAGTGACGCACCTGATCGAGTGCAAGCACGCCGACAATCGCCCCCCACGCGCGCTCATCCACTTCGCCAAGGCGCTTCCAAACGCAGAGGCCATCCTATTGCTGCGTGAACTGCGCCAAGAGGAGTATCGTCGGCCGGTGTTGATCGCCAAGGGTGCCGACTGGCTGGCGACGCTGGACGCGTAGCCGAGAGCGATCAGGCGGGGTAAAACATAGCGGGGTTCACCTGCCAGCAGAGCTGCCACGCGGCATCGGTGCGCCGCAGGCAGACCACCCCGCCGTTCTGAAAACAGATGGGGTCGCCTTTGCCGTGGCCGAGCAGCAGATGGCTGGCGAGCCGTTGCAGGTAGGGAAGATGGCCGACCACCATGCAACTCCCCCGCGCATCGGCGATGCGGCGCAGCATCGGGGCGGGGTCGCCATCGGGGGCGAGATCGGCGGCGACCACAGGCGCCGCAACGCGCCACCCCTCGGCGAACATCTCCGCGCTCTGCCGCGCGCGCGGTTTATCGCTGCAGAAGATGGTGTCAGGATGGGGTTTGGTGAAGAGGCTTAAGAAGCCGGCGACGCGGGCGATATCCTCCCGCCCCTGATCGGACAACGGACGCGCCGCATCCTGCTGCTTGGTCAGCGCCAGCCCGTGCTGGCTGAGATAGCAGCGTCGCATGCGCTAGCCGCGGCTAGCGGATCCCCATATGTTCGGCGAACTCGTGCTGCACCTGATCGGTCTCTTCGGCGTTGTACAGAATCAGGTTGCGCAGGTAAGGGATGCTTTCGATATCGACACACTCAAAGGCGATGGCAACCCGGTCGTCGCTGCCGCGTACAACCCGGCCGACCGCCTTGATAGTGATGGTCTCCTCCTCACCTAGGGTGAGCACCACATCGCACTCCGCATCCTGCTTCAACGGCTGCCAGTCACAGCGGATACTGGTGCCGTTCATGCTGATATCGCTGACCATGCCATCCACTTCGACATCCGGCTGGGTGATGCGCGCCCGCACCGGGATCGTCACCCGGGTAAACGCCCTTCCGCTGCTCTTTGCCATACGCTCCTCCAACTCCTGTCAGCCCGCGTTATCCAGAATCAGGCAGGATAACGGGGGCAGACGCAACGCTATCGAATGTTGCCTGCCCATGAACGCTACCGCCTCGCTGTTCACCTGACCACCATTGCCGACATTGCCGCCGCCATACAGCTCGCTGTCGCTGTTGAAAATCTCGCGGTAAGTGCCGGCAAGCGGCACCCCGAGGCGGTACCCCTCACGCACCACCGGGGTGAGGTTGAGCACCACCAGCAACTGATGGCCGTCGTTATCCTTGCGCAGGTAGCTCAACACCGAATGGTCGGCGTCGTTGCAATCGATCCACTCAAAGCCATTGCCATTGAAATCGTTGCAATGCAGCTCCGGCCGTTCGCGGTAGAGCCGGTTGAGGTCGGCGACCATGCGCATCAACCCCGCGTGCGGCTGGTGCGGGGTCTGCTCCCACGACAGCGCGCCATCTTCGTTCCACTCGGTCCACTGCCCGAACTCATCGCCCATGAACAGCAGCTTCTTGCCGGGATGGGTGAACTGCCAGCCGTAGAGGGCGCGCAGGTTGGCGAACTTCTGCCAATCGTCGCCCGGCATCTTGCCCGGCATCGAGCCCTTGCCGTGGACGACCTCATCGTGGGAGAAGGGAAGGATGAAGTTCTCGGTAAAGGCGTACATCATCGAAAAGGTCATCTGGTTGTGGTGGTAGCTGCGGTGCACCGGCTCATGGGCGAAGTAGCTCAGCGAATCGTTCATCCACCCCATGTTCCACTTCATGGTGAAGCCGAGCCCGCCTAGGTAGGTGGGGCGGGAGACCATCGGCCACGAGGTGGACTCCTCCGCCATGGTGACGGCGCCGGGGAAGCGTTCATGCACAAGGTGATTGAACTGCTTAAGAAACTCGACCGCTTCAAGGTTTTCGCGCCCGCCGTACCGGTTGGGGATCCACTCCCCTGCGTTGCGGGAGTAATCGAGGTAGAGCATGGAGGCGACCGCATCGACCCGCAGCCCGTCGATATGAAACTGGTCGAGCCAGAAGAGGGCGGAGGCGATGAGAAAGTTGCGCACCTCGTTGCGCCCGAAGTTGAAGATGAGTGTGCCCCAATCCCTGTGCTCGCCCAGCCTAGGGTCTTCGTGCTCGTAGAGCGCGGTGCCGTCAAAGCGGGCCAGCCCGAAGCTATCCTTGGGAAAATGGGCCGGCACCCAGTCGAGGAAGACGCCAATCCCGTGCTGATGACAATAATCGACGAAATAGCGGAAATCGTCCGGCGTGCCGAAGCGGCTGGTGGGGGCGAAGTAGCCGACCGTCTGATAGCCCCACGAGCCATCGAACGGATGCTCGGTAATCGGCAGCAGCTCGAGATGGGTAAAGCCGAGCCGCTGGCAGTACGCCACCAGCCGGTGCGCCAGTTCGCGGTAGTTGAGAAACGCGCCGTTCTCGCGCTGCCATGAACCGAGGTGCACCTCGTAGATGCTGATCGGCTGCGCCATCGGCGGCCCGTTGCGGCGGCGCTGTTCCATCCAGGACTGATCCCCCCATTGGTACCGCCTCTGATCGTGGACGATGCAGGCGGTCTTGGGGCGCACCTCCATCTGCTGGGCGTAGGGGTCGGCCTTTTCGAGGATCTCGCCATGCCTGCCGCGAATCTCGAACTTGTAGAGCTCTCCCGCCTCCAAGCCGGGGACAAACAGCTCCCACACCCCGCTGCTGCCGCGCAGGCGCATGGCGTGGATGCGCCCGTCCCAGCCGTTGAAGTTGCCGATCACGCTGACCCGCTGCGCGTTGGGCGCCCACACCGCGAAGCCAACGCCCGTCACCCCCTCCATGGTACGCACATGGGCGCCGAACAGGCGATACTTCTCGAAGTGGTTGCCCTCACCGATCAGGTGTAGATCGAGATCGCCGAGCATGGGCGGAAAGCGGTAGGGGTCGTCCGCCTCCCAACGGTGGCCGTCCGCCGACTCCAGCCGCAGGCGATAGGGGGTGTCAAAATCGCCGTTGGCAAGGTGACAGGTGAAAAAGTCGCTCCCCTCGATCCGCTTCATCGCGCGGGCACGGGCGCCGAAACCGAGCAGCCACACCTTGCGCACATGGGGGCGGAAAACGCGGATCACCACCCCGCCGTCGGGATGGGGATGACGCCCCAACACCGCAAACGGGTCGTGGCTACGCGCCTCGATAACGGCGTACATGGCATCGGTGAGTGTCGGCATGTTCTCTCCTATTCGCATCGTTTTGAGGATTTGACGCGCATGGTAGCGAAACTCTCTCCGGTTGTATGCAGCGATGAAATTGCCATCATGCGGCAATGACGAATCTCCCGACGATTACCTCCATCGATACCACGGCGGCACTCAAGCAGATGATCGCGCTGCTGGCCGATGCGCCAACCCTGTTTGTGGATACGGAGTTTCACCGCGAATCCACCTACTGGCCGCGGTTCGCGCTGATGCAGATCGCGGCACGGGATCGCGACGGCGCGGTACGCTGCTACCTGATCGACCCCTTGGCGATCGAGGATCTGACCCCACTGTGGCGGATGCTGCAAAATACAAGTCAAACCAAGGTGTTCCACGCCGCACGCCAGGATGTGGAGATCATCCACCACCTGAGCGGCACCCTGCCGACCCCGCTGTTTGACACCCAGGTGGCTGCGGCACTGTTGGGCTACGGCCAGCAGATCGGCTTCGGCGCGTTGGTACAGCAGCTGACCGGGGTGACACTTGCCAAGCAGGCCACCTTCACCGACTGGATGGTGCGACCGCTAAGCCGTGGCCAGCAGCAGTATGCCGCCGACGATGTGTTGCATCTGATGCCGGTCTATGCCCACCTGTGCGAACAGTTGCAGGCGCGGGGGCGGCAAGGGTGGCTGGACGACGAGCAGCACGATTTGACCGACCCCGCCAGTTACGATGTGGATCTGGCGACCGTCTTCTGGCGCACCAAGGGGTGCAATCGCCTCAAACCCAAACAGCTGGCGGTACTGCGCCCACTGGCGGCATGGCGCGAGCAGGCGGCGCGCGAGCGCGACCTGCCACGCCGCCGGCTGCTGGCGGATGAGTCGCTGCTGGAGCTGGCGCGGCAGGAGAAGCTAGATCGCCAGAAAATCGCCGCGATCCGCGGCATCTCCGCGGGTCTCGTCAAACGCTTCGGCGATGCGATTCTTGCGGCGTGGCGGGAGGGGATCGCCTGTCCCAAGGCCGATTGGCCGCAACGCACGCGCAGCCCGGCACACACCCCGGGCAGCGCCGTCCGCGCCGAGCTGCTCGACGCGCTGGTGCAACTCAAGGCGGATGCGCTGGAGATCGCCCCCGCCATCCTCGCCAGCAAATCCGATCTCGCGGCGCTGGCATCGTGGGGCGGCCAGAAGCACCCCGGCGATCCGCCCGATCTGCGCATCCTGCGCGGCTGGCGACGCACGCTGATCGGCGACGAGCTGCTGGCCATGCTGGCGGGAAA
>WFMN01000171.1 GCA_015489095.1 Mariprofundaceae bacterium
CTTGGGAAAAGTTCTTCACCACAGAGACACAGAGGCACAGAGAAGATATGAAGGAATGAGCAATAGACTACCCCCATCGTTACATTCTCTTCTCTGTGTCTCCGTGCCTCCGTGGTAAACAATTCAGCTATTCCCCCCACACAAACTTGGGAAAAGTTCTTCACCACAGAGACACAGAGGCACGGAGAAGAAAGGAATAAGCACTACTACCCATTTCCTCCATTCTTCTCTGTGTCTCCGTGCCTCCGTGGTAAAACAATTCAGCCATTCCTCCACAAACCAAAAAAGGGCGCCCCGGCGGGGCACCCTTTCATGCGAATCGCGCTTAAAGGATTAAGAGATCGATTTCAGCTTGGCGATAACCTCGTCCTGCTTGGCAGGGTCGCAAACATGCTGCGGAGGCATCTTGGTCTTGGCGTGATCATCACCAGTGAACTCCTTGATCGCCTTCTTGGAGTTGCACATCCATTTACGCAGATGCGCCTCATCCCAAGTCCAAGCATCACCCTTGATGTACTTGGTATATTTGTAGTGGAAGCCCGGGAAGGTACCGGCTTTACGGCCGAACACGCCCGGAATCCCGTTGCCCTTGCCGAGGCCGGGGCCTACCTTCTTCTTGGGCGCGAAGTTGTGGCATGCCTTACACTTGCTCCAAGCAGCCGCGTCGGCAACGGTCGGGGTTGCTACCACGGTGCCGGCAACAAACGCTGCGGCAGCGGACATCATCAAGATTTTCTTCATATAGATCCTCCTCAATTGATCTTACATAGGATTTCGTGACGCCGGGCAACAGAGGCACGACCGCCACGGGTCGCTACTGTACCGCGCGCCAAATGCGCTGTCACGCGCAACTTTTCTCACCCACGGGGGAATCGTTCCCCGCCAGCAGTGCACGCCGCTGCCGCACCGCCGCCGCCAACTGGTGCAACAGCGGCTCGGTGCGCTCCCAATCGAGGCAGCCATCGGTAATGCTGACGCCGAATTTCAGCTCTCTGCCGGGCACCACATCCTGACGGCCGAAGTGGAGGTGGCTCTCGATCATCACCCCGCCGATGCGGCGGTTGCCCTCGGCGATCTGGGCGGCGACATTGCGGCAGACATCGACCTGACGCTCCGGCCGCTTGCCGCTGTTGCCGTGCGAGAAGTCGATCATCAGCGGGCTGGTGATCCCGGCGTGATCCAACGCGCTTGCCGCCTCTTGGACGCTGACATGGTCGAAGTTCGGCGTTTTCCCACCGCGCAGAATGATGTGGCAGTCGTCGTTGCCGCGGGTGGAGAAGATCGCCGACTGCCCCGCCTTGGTCAGCGACAAAAAGTGGTGCGGATGGGCGGCGGCGCCGATGGCGTCGATCGCCACCTTCAGCCCGCCGTCGGTGCCGTTCTTGAAGCCGACCGGGCACGACAGCCCGCTTGCCAGCTCGCGGTGCCCCTGACTCTCGGTGGTACGGGCGCCGATCGCCCCCCAGCTAACCAAGTCGGCAAAGTATTGCGGCGTGATCAGATCGAGAAACTCGGTACCGGCCGGCACCCCCTCCCCGTTCAGATCGAGCAGCAGCTTGCGCGCTAGCTGCACCCCCTTGTTGATCTCGAAGCTCTCGTCCAGATTGGGGTCGTTGATCAGCCCCTTCCAGCCGACGGTGGTGCGCGGCTTCTCAAAATAGACCCGCATCACAATCAGCAGATCGTCGCCCAACGCTTCGCGCAGCGGCAGCAGCTTGCGGCCGTAGGCCAGCGCCGCCTCCGGGTTGTGGATCGAGCAGGGCCCGGTCACCACCAGCAGGCGGTCATCCCCGCCGTGCAACAGGCGATGGATCTGCTGCCGCGTGGTGGCAACGGTCTTGGCGGCCTCCTCGGTGATGGGATACATGGCGTGCAGTGTATGCGGCGACATCAACTCGCGAACATTGCAGATGCGCAGATCATCGGTGGGATAGGTGGTGGTCATGGGGTCTCTCTAGCGGAAATCGGGCCGATCAGCAGATATGCCGGCCATGTTCAAAGGGGGGAATCCTACACAGCCTCCCATCTCAAGCGCAAAAAAGGTAGTGTTGGCGCCGAGTACAACCCCATGGAGAGACCCATGCCGCACACCCTGTTCGATAAAATCTGGAACCGCCATCTGGTGCGCACCAACGACGATGGCTCCTCCCTGCTCTACATCGACCGCCATCTGGTGCACGAGGTGACCAGCCCGCAAGCCTTCGAGGGGCTGCGGCTGGCGGGGCGCAGGCCGTGGCGCGCCTCGGCGGCGGTGGCCACCCCCGACCACAATGTACCGACCACCAACCGCAGCGGGGGGATCCAGAACGAGGTCTCCCGCATCCAGGTCGAAGCGCTGGATAGCAACTGCGAGGCGTTCGATATCCTTGAATTCGGGCTTGACGACCCCCGGCAGGGCATCGTCCATGTGGTGGGGCCGGAGCAGGGGCTGACCCTCCCCGGCATGACGGTGGTCTGCGGCGACTCCCACACCTCCACCCACGGCGCGCTGGGGGCGATCGCGATGGGCATCGGCACCAGCGAGGTGGAGCATGTGCTGGCGACACAAACACTGGTGCAGAGCAAGCCCAAACAGATGCTCATCACGGTGGATGGCACCCTGTCGCCCGGGGTTACCGCCAAGGATATGGCGCTCTACATCATCGGCCAGATCGGCACCGCCGGCGGCACCGGCTACGCCATCGAGTTCGCCGGTTCGGCGGTGACCGCCCTCTCGATGGAGGGGCGGATGACGCTGTGCAACATGACCATCGAGGCCGGCGCGCGCTGCGGCATGGTGGCGGTCGATGATACCACCCTCGATTTCGTCGCCGGCCGCCCCTTCGCCCCCCGGGAGGCGGCGTGGGAGCAGGCGGTGGCGTGGTGGCGGCAGCTCCACAGCGACGACGACGCCCACTTCGACGCCGAACTGCGTTTTCAGGCGGAGGAGATCGCGCCGCAGGTGAGCTGGGGTACCAGCCCGGAGATGGTGGTGGATGTCAACGGCAGCCTGCCGCGCTTGAGTCAGGCGCGCGATGAGGTGCAGCGCGCGGGGTGGCGGCGCGCGCTGGAATACATGGGGCTAAAGCAGGGGATGGCGGTGTCGGAGATCCCGATCGACCGCGTCTTTATCGGCTCCTGCACCAACGGGCGCATCGAGGATATTCGCGCCGCCGCCGCCATCGCCGATGGGCACCAAGTGGCGGAGAGCGTCACCCAAGCGCTGGTGGTACCGGGCTCCGGGCGGGTCAAGCAGCAGGCGGAGGCCGAAGGGCTGGATCGCATCTTGACCCGGGCCGGGTTCGAGTGGCGCGACCCCGGCTGCTCGATGTGCCTGGCAATGAACGACGACCGCCTGCTGGCCGGCGAGCACTGCGCCTCGACCAGCAACCGCAACTTCGAGGGGCGACAGGGGCAGGGGGGGCGCACCCATCTGGTCAGCCCGGCGATGGCGGCGGCGGCGGCGATCAGCGGCCACTTTGTCGATGTCCGCAACTGGAGCGCCTGATGACCAACAAACAGCCCAGCCGCGATCTGGAGTGGTTTGCCAACCCCAACCCGGAGCGCGATTACCATATCCGCATCGACTCCCCCGAGTTCTCCTGCCTCTGCCCCAAAACCGGCCAGCCCGACTTCGCCGAGATCAAGCTCGACTATGTGCCCGATCAACGCTGCGTAGAGCTGAAGTCGCTCAAGCTCTACTACTGGAGCTTTCGCGACGAGGGGCATTTCCACGAGGCGGTCACCAACCGAATCGCCGACGATCTGATCGCCCTGCTGGCACCGCGCCAACTCAGGGTGGAGGCGATCTTCAATGTGCGCGGCGGCATCTACACCACGGTGGTGGTGGAGCACCACGCCGACGCAGACCGGCATCCCGCAACACCACAGCCCGCATGGATTCCGGCTCGGAGGCCGGAATGACAACCTTCTTCCCTCCGCGTCTCCGCGCCTCCGCGGTAAAAAAATGAACCACAAAGGCACGAAGACACAAAGGAACATCATGCCGAACCTGATCCGGCATCCAGCAATACTACGACCCGCATGGATTCCGGCTCGGAGGCCGGAATGACGCCCCTCTTCTTCCCTCCGCGTCTCCGCGCCTCCGCGGTGAAAAATAATGAACCACAAAGGCACGAAGAGACAAAGCAGGTCATCCCGGCGCAGGCCGGGATCCATGGACACCACAGCCCACATGGATTCCGGGTCAAGCCCGGAATGACAACCTTCTTCTCCCCTCCGCGCCTCCGCGCCTCCGCGGTGAAAAACTTGTAATGGCGATGATTCCGTTTCACAAGATGGAGGCGCAAGGCAATGATTTCGTCATTGTCGATGGCCGCGATCAGCCGTTGCCGCCGCTGGATCGCGCCGCCATCCGCCGCTGGTGCGACCGCCGGTTGGGCATCGGTTGCGACCAACTGCTGCTGTTGGACAACCATCCGAGCGCGGACGCCGCCATGCGCATCTTCAACAACGACGGTAGCGAAGCCGCCAACTGCGGCAACGGTGCCCGCTGCGTGGCCGATCTTCTGATGCGCCAAGCGAAGCGCGATAGCGTGCAACTGGCGATCGCCGACCGCACCATCCGCGCCCGGCGCGCGCAGGGCGGAATCACGGTTGCGATGGGGGCGGCAACCATTCTCGACAGCACGGAGCACCACGCCGATGTACAGATCGGCAACCGCCACCGGGTCTATTTCGATGGCACGGAGCAGCTCGATCCGGCACTGAATATCGAGATCATCACCGGACACGGCGACCATCACCTGTGGATCGACATCATCGAGCGCGGCGCCGGGCGCACGCCGGCCTGCGGGTCGGGCGCCTGCGCGGTGGCGGCGGCGTGGTGGCAGCGGCATGGCAACAGCGCGCCGCTCACCATCGTCATGCCCGGCGGCGAGGTGGTGGTGCGCGGCAGCAGCGACGATCTCCACTTGACGGGGGCTGTACATGCATCGTTTCGCGGCTACATTCCCGCCCCCGTAGTGGGAGAATCATCGGAGGAACGGATCAAGGATGCATAAAATCTTTCTTCAACCCGCCCCATCCTCAGATGCGCTGGAGTTCATCCTCAAGGCGGCGGCCGAGCTGGAGATAGAGCGCGATCCGGAGCTATTCCTCAACAAGGTGCTGGAATACTCGCGCACCATCGTCGGCGCCACCGCGGGTAGCCTCTATCTGATTGATGGCGACGAGCTCGACTTTCTCGCCTGCCAGAACGACGAGCTGGATATCACCCAGTTTATCACCTTGGATGCGAAAAA
>WFMN01000172.1 GCA_015489095.1 Mariprofundaceae bacterium
CATACAGATCAGCGCGCCACTCGCGCTTGGAGCGTTGGATGGCCTCCCGCCCGTTGTATTCACCGAGCCACGCCCACAACCGGCGGCAGTGGGCATGCCCCGTGATCGCGTCGGGGAGGCCATCCCAAGCCGCCCGAATCTCCGCGGCGCTGGTACACCCCTCCCCCTCCAACAGGCTGAACATGGCATCCACCTGACGCAACCGGATCCACGGAAGGGCTTGATTTTCCCCGACGATACAGACCGGCACCCCGGCCGAACGCAATCGCCTAGCCAGCGGCAGATAGTCCTTTTTCGTGCGGCACAACACGGCGATACGCGCGGCCTCCACCCCCTCCTTGATCAACGCCTGACAGTGCCGAGTAACCATACTTCGCAACGCCGGCCGCGAGCCGCGCAACAGCCGAACACTGCCCGCCTCCCGCCGCACGGCGCGGATCGGATGCCCCTGTTTCATGCGTCCCGGATGGCGGGCGATCAGCCGGTTGGAGGCCGCCACGATCTCCGGACAGGAGCGGTAATTTTCCGTCATATACGCGATGTCGGCCTGGTAATCGTCGCGAAACCGCTGGATAAACCGGTTGGATGAGCCGTTCCACTCGTAGATGTTCTGGTCGTCGTCACCCACGGCGAACATGGTCAACTGCTCCTCTTCGCGCCCTTGCAGGGTGCGCCCGGCCAAGGCGGAAAGCAGCGCGTATTGGGAGGCATTGATATCCTGATACTCATCAACGAAGATGTAGCGAAACCCAGCCAGCAGCCTGGCGCGCAGGCTCTGCCCATCGCGCTCGCCATCCGCCGCGCCGTCTTGATCCGTCAACATCGCCGTCGCATCGGGAATGATGGACGCCAGCCACTGGTCGCACGCCTCGGCATCCATGGTGTCGGGCGGCATCGTTCCGGTCAGCCGCATGGCGATGCCGTGGTAGGTGTGAATCTCCAGCCGGTAGGCGCGCCTGCCCAACAGCGCCGCGTCCGCCAGCCTCGCCTTGAGTTCAGCCGCCGTGGCGCGGTTAAACGCCAGCAGCAGAATGCTGGCAACCGGCACCCGCTCTACCGCGACCAACCACGCCACCCGATGGACAATCAACCGCGTTTTCCCCGATCCGGGGCCGGCCAACACCAGCGTGTTCGTCTCTCCGGCCTGCTCGACAATGCGTTGCTGCATCAGCGACAGCCCGCCCAGAATGGATTGAATGCGCGCCGGGCTTGCCGGCGTCTCCAGCAGGGTTGTGGATTGCCCCGGCATCTGTTGACGCAGAAACGCCGCTTCCGGCTGTTCGAAATAGCCTTTGAGCAACGCCTCCGCTCCGGCCCTCTCCCCTTGCGCCATCCGCACCGCCCACTCCCGCATCAGATGCACCTGCCGTATCTGCGACTTGTAGTGCTCGGCCAGTGGCGCAAACGCATTGTAGCCCGGTTTGCGCCTGTTTTTGGGAATGTGCAGCGTCATCGCGGCATGAAAGATGGCCGCGCCGCTCTCCAAACCGAGCACATCGCACTGCTGCAACGCCAACAACGCCTGATCAGCGGATCTGGCCTGCTCGTCCAGCGCCCCCGTCACCATATCGTGGGACAACGCATCCTCCAGCTCCCCCAGCTTGAACGGCACGCGCACATTCCCCTTGTCGCCATCGGGGATCTGGGCGTAGAGATGCCCCAAGGCGACGCTGCCCGCCGCCTGGCGTTGCCGGATCAGGGTTTCGATCGCCGAAAAGTCCTGTTTCCACTCGATCTGCTGTTCATCCCTTCCCATCCTGCGGATGCGGATGGCCTTATCCCGCCGTGCCCAGAGCATCAGCAGCAGCGAGATGAGCGGCGGCGCCACATCCTCCCGGCCGGTCGCCTCGCGCAGCAGGGTGCAGGCCTGCATGGCATGCAGGCGGAAGGCGGCGTCGCTATCCCCATTGGTTTGCTCCCGAATCAGCGCGAACAGCTTGGACTCCAGCGCAACCAGCGCCGCGTAGCGTTTGCGGCTATCGCCGGCGACATGCGCCGTCAGCCACGCCGCCAGCGACATGTCATGATCCATGATGCCCGCGTGCTGCAACCCCCGGATGGCGCGGAACACCGCCTTCGGCTCCATCCCCGTCTGTTCCGCCAGAAAATCGGCGTTGATGGATTGATCGGCCTCCGCCTGCATGATGGCATGGGCAACCTTAAGCCAGCGGTCGATATTGGATCGGCTGATCTTTCGCTGCCGCAGATGTTCACGCATCCGCTTCAGCGTTTGCACCTTGAAACCGCCCTCGATCACCCCCGTGCGGTTCTCCCTGCGCTCGAGCAGTCCGGCCTCTTCCATCCAGGCAATCGCGGTGCGCACCTTGGTATCATACTGATAATCATGAAGATCAAACCCCGGATCATCCTCGTCCCCGGTGATCGCCGCACGCAGGATATCACCGCTGCTCACCTGCACGATATCCTCGCTGACCCGCCCATCCTTGGATTTTCTCACCCGCTTGCGAATCGCTTCGAACAGGGCGACAAAGTCGCGAAATTCAATCTGTTGGCTGCGCCGCATCGCAAACTGCTTATCGGCGTCGGACTCATCGAACAGCAGCACGCAGTCGGCGGGCTGACCATCCCGACCGGCGCGCCCCGCCTCCTGTAGATAGTTTTCCAGTGAATCGGGCATCTGGGCGTGAATCACCAAGCGCACATCCGCCTTGTCCACCCCCATGCCGAACGCGTTGGTGGCCGCCATGACCGCGATCTCTCCATCCATGAACGCCTGTTGCACCCGCCGTTTGCTGCGCGGATCACGCCCGGCATGGAAATAGTCGCTTAGCCACCCGTTGTGTTGCAGAAACTCCGCCACCTCCTCCGTGGTTCGGCGCCGGTTGCAAAAGACGATGGCGGCGCCACTGCCGATCGCCTCCCGATGCTCCTCCAGAAGCGCCAATATCCGCTCGCGTTTTTCACGCGGCGGGCACGCCTCCACCCGGTAGGTCAGATTGCCGCGCGCATAGCCGCCGGAAATCAGGCGCATCTCCATCTGCAATCGTTGGTGAACATGCGTGCGAATCTCGTCGATCACATCCCGGCGCGCCGTGGCGGTGAAGGCGTGCACCGGAGGAATCTCCTGCCCCGTTTGCTCGGCGAATTGCTTGATAAACCGTGTGATATAGAGGTAGTCCGGCCGAAAATCATGCCCCCATTTGGAGAGGCAGTGCGCCTCGTCGATCACCCACTGGCCGATCTCGCGGCTTTTGATCGCCTCGATAAAGGTGCGGTTGCGCAACTGCTCCGGCGCCACATAGAGCAGATGGACATCCCCCATGCGAATATCCTTGACCACCTGATGGCGCTCGGGCATGGTCAAGCTGCTGTTCAAGGCGGCGACATGGGGGTAGTGGTAGCGCTCCCGCAACTGCTGCACCTGATCGTTCATCAAGGATTGCAGCGGCGAGAGCACCACCGTCAGCAACCCCCGGTTGCGCGCCATCATCATCGCCGGAAGCTGGTAACAGAGGGACTTGCCTCCCCCCGTCGGCAAGATCGCCAGGGTTGCGGCGCCCGACAGAACGGAGGCGACAATCCGCCTCTGCAGCGGTTCGGCCCGCGCATCGTCGTGACCGAAATGGCGGAAAGCGTCATAACCGAAAAAGGCCTTCAGATTGGCTTCGGGATCGTGGTGGGTTCGGCAGTAGTCGCACTGCGCCTGGCCGCAGGGGTGGTTTCTGAGCCGATTCAGTATCTCCGCCAGCCTGGGGTGCTGATAACGCACCCACGCCGGCAACACGGAGTTCGTCCCCGCGATGGAGAGCCATGCCAAGGCGTAGGCAAAGGCGCGTTTTTCCTTGGCATCCACCCCCTTCATGGCGGGAACCACCCGCCTGAGCGCCCCACGACACAGCCGCCGCCGGTGAAAGCTGTGACTGTTCAGATACTCCTTGATCTGGTGGATGGTTGGCAGCCTGCCCAGCAGCAGCTTGAACAACCGCCCGTAAGCCGGGCTGGTCGGATGCAGATAGCGGGCGTAGATCCCGCTGAGCAGCGGATCCTTGCGCAGCGCGACGCATTGATCGGCGAACAAGGACGCCGCCAGCTTGCTATCTTCCACCGGATCGTTGACCGCTTCCCGTTGCAGCTTGTACCCCTTCACCAGATGGTGATAGGGGTTGGCGGGGAAGGCCAACGGGTTCAGGATCAGGGTATCCAGCAGCCGATCGCCCAGATCGGCGAAGGCGGGGTCGGCCGCCACCAGCCACGGCCAGTCGTGCGCGTGGATGTTGTGCCCGACAATGAAACGCCCCTCGGCAACGAACGCCAGCAACTCCCGCAAGGCGGCAGCGCGCGAAAAACCGCCCGCCCGGTAGAAAGTCGCCTCATCGGCGGGGCGCCACGCGCCGATTTTCAGCAGGCGGCGCCGTTCGGGATCGATCTCCAGATCCAGAAAAATGGACTGCCCGAGGATCACTGCACTGTCAGATGGCATGGATGACGGCTTCACAAACGGTCATCATCGCGGCCACGCACGGGGTCGGGGAAAGGATTCCCCTCCTACAGGCTGTAGGAGCGGTTTCCAACCGCGAATTCCACGGACGGAGTTGTTCGATGTGCGCACGGATGATGGCTTCGGCGCCGCAGCCACGGATGGCCGTTACACCCTGTGGTAGGGGTGACCCGCAACGATGGTGTGCGCCCGGTAGAGCTGTTCGACCGCCATCACCCGAGCCAGATGATGGGGCAGGGTCAGCGCGGAGAGCCGCCAACAGTGATCCGCCTGTTGCCGCAGGGCGGGTTCCACGCCGCCCGATCCGCCGACGATATAGTCCACCCGCGCGTTGCCGGGCAGGGTGCGCAGAAAGTCGGCCCACCCCTCGCTGGAGATCACCTTGCCCCGCTCGTCAAACAGCACCAGCCGGTGCCCCGCGCACCGCTTACGGATACGCTGCGACTCCTGCTGGCAGCGCTGCTCACGCCGCTTCTCCTTGCCGGCGGGGAGCTCCACCACCTCAAACGGCGAAAACTGGCGAATACGCGCCGCGAAACGGGCTTCATACTCCGCCAACAACGGTTCGCCGCGCCCGACGACAATCAGTCGCTGCTGCAATCGCGCCGCTAGCCTGCCGGCTCCCGCTGCGGGGATTGCCACAGCCGATCCAGCTGAAAGTGCTCCCGCACCTCCGGCAGGAAAAGATGCACCACCACATCCTGAAGATCGACCACCAGCCACTCCAGCGCGTCCATCCCCTCCACCCTGGCGGCGTAGCCGAAGCGGTGCCCCAACTCGGAGACCTCCTCCATCAGCGCCTTCAGGTGCCGGTTGTTGCGGCCGTTGGCGATCACCAGATAGTCGGCGAACGGACATCTGCCCTGCACATCCATCACCACAATCTCGGTCGCCTTCTTCTCATCCAGCACCGCGCGCAACCCCTCCACAAACGCCGCCACCGGCTGTTGATTCTCTTTACTCAATCGATATTTCTCCTTTGAAAGTCATGAGCAGATCGCAAAAAGTCCATCCGTGGCAATTCGCGGTTGGAAACCGCTCCTACAGCCTGTAGGAGGGGAATCCTTTCCCCGAACTCTTGCGTGGCCGCGATGCCGACTTTTTGCGATCTGCTCAGTCACGCACATCCGCCATAACGGCGGCACACATCCTGCCGGATCGGCTCGGGAACCAAGCCACGAACATCATCGCCCGCGCGCAGCCGTGCCCGCACCATGGTGGCCGACACATCCGGCAATCGACCATCGACCGCCAGCACACATCCGCACCGCCGATTGGGCGCCTCGCTCCACGCCGCCAGCGACAACGGTTGCCAACCATCGGGCAACCCGATCCCGCTGCCCTGACGGTGGAAAATCGCCAAGTTGCACAGGCGACGATGCTTGGGGTAGCCGATCCATTTGTCGATCCCCGCCGCGGCGTCGCTTCCCAGCAGCAGCAGGGGAACCACCCTTGGATAACGGGTGGCAAAACGGCGCAGGGTGTCGATCGTCGGCGTGGGGGCATCCGCCTCCCACTCCTTCACCACGACGCGGGGCTCATCCGCCCACAGCGCCCGCAACCACGCCGTTTTCGTCGCCCGATCCACACAACCGGAGAGCGCGCGGTGTACCGGCATCAAGGCCGGCACCACCAAGAGTTGATCCAGTTGAAGCTGTTGCACCGCCAAGCGCGCCAACGACTCATGCCCGACATGGGGCGGATCGAAACTGCCGCCGTAGATGGCAATCCGCCGATCTACCACGCGCGGATTGACCTAGCAGCTATCTCCTCCATAGTTGAGCGGCACGCATCCGTGCGGATCTCATCATGAAAGGGAGAGGGAAGCAATGAAAACCTTACCATGGATCGCCATGATAGTGGCGGGAATAATGACGATGGCGGCTCCGGCATACGCCCACAATCCTGACCAAACGCAGCAGGAAAGCTACTCCGATGGGGTGGTGAACAAGTTCAGCCGCGGCTTCGCCAACACGGCGACCGGCTGGCTGGAGCTGCCGAAGTATGTGGTGAACACCAGCAAGGCGAGCAATGTCGCCTACGGCATCTCCATCGGCCTGTTGCAGGGGGTCATGCACACCGTCGGCCGCACCCTGACCGGGGTGGTGGAGCTGGGCACCTTCTTCGTGCCCAACCAGCCGTTCATCCACCCGAAATATGTCTGGTCGCCATTCGATCAGGAAACCACCTACGGCGGCGAGCACTGAACCACCGTTGAGAGCGCTTGTTACCGGCGTGACCGGATTTATCGGTCGCGAGCTGGCCGCGCTGCTGGTGGCTAAAGGGTGGGAGGTGACCGGCAGCTCGCGAACCCCCACCACACTCCCCGGCGTGGCGTGGCACCCGTGGGATGCCGCCGATGTGCCCGACCCGGCGCTGCTGGAGGGGGTCGATCTCATCTTCCACCTCGCCGGCAAGGCGCATGCGTTGGCGGAGAGCCGGCAGCGGGAGGCGGAGTACGACCGCATCAACTACGGCGGCACCGCCCGCCTCTTGGAGGCGGCCGCCAACCACGCCGTCAAGCGCTTCATCTACTTCTCGTCGGTCAAGGCGGCGGGCGATGTGGAGGGCGTCATGGACTGCTCGGTTGCGCGGGAGGCCGACACCCCCTACGGCCGTTCCAAGCGGAAGGCGGAGCGGCTGCTGCTGGCCGCGAACAACGGGATCGACGCCGTCATCCTGCGCCCGACGATGGTCTATGGACCGACAACCAAGGGGAACCTACCGCGGATGATCCGCGCCATCCGGCGTGGATGGTTCCCCCCCCTGCCCGACTGCGGCAACCGGCGTTCGATGGTGCATGTCGGCGATGTGGCGCGCGCCGCCCGCTTGGTCGCCACCCACCCGCAAGCGTGCGGCAACATCTACATCATCACCGATGGCCAGGAGTATGGCATCCACCAGATGCAGCGTTGGATCGGCGAGGCGCTCGGCAGGCCGCCGGCGACATGGACCATCCCGCTGCCGCTGCTGCAACTGGCGGCAAGGCTGGGCGACGGCGTCGAGTGCGTCAGCGGGCGTCGGATGCCCCTGAGCTCCGCCACCTTGGAGAAGCTGATTGGAGACGCTAGGTACGACGGCACCCCACTGCAACAGCTCGGTTTCACCCCGCAACACACGCTGCAGGAGGCGATGCCCGATATTGTCCGCTTTGTCATCAATCAAGAGCGCAGTCAAGGAGCCGACTGATTCTCGCCCTCCTGCACGCCCACCCTTGGCTGTTGGTGATCGACTGCACCCTGCTGGGGCTGATCATCGGCAGCTTCGCCAATGTCTGCGTGTACCGCATCCCGCGCGGGGAGTCGGTCGCCTTTCCGGGTAGCCACTGCCCCCGCTGCGGCCATGCCGTGGCATGGTATGACAACATCCCGCTGGTCTCTTGGTTCATCCTGCGCGGCAAATGCCGCCACTGCCACGGCGCCATCCACTGGCGCTACCCGCTGCTGGAAGCGCTGGTGGGCGGCTCGTGGGGCCTCCTCGCTTGGCACTTCGGCGCCCCCTCGCCGCTGCTGGGCGAGGGGCTGCTGCTGTTCACCCTGCTGTGGATCCTCACTTGGATCGACCTGGAAACCATGCTGCTGCCCGATATCCTCACCCTCCCCGGCATCGCCATCGGCCTCGGCTTCTCCTTCTGGGGCGGCAGCTTTGTCGGCGGCCACTGGCCGGATGCCGTCATCGGCGCGGCGGCGGGCTACGGCTTCTTTTGGGGGGTGGCGCGGCTGTTTTTGCTCCTCA
>WFMN01000173.1 GCA_015489095.1 Mariprofundaceae bacterium
GTAGAGGAAGCATTGGCGCAATTGATCGCCACCATCGGTGAAAACATGTCGGTGCGCCGCTTTTCCAAGCTCGATGTCGAGGAGGGCAGCGTCGGCGCCTATGTGCATGGCGGTGGCAAAATCGGTGTGTTGGTGGCGGTTTCCGGCCAGCGAGACGAGGCGCTGGATGGTGTCGCCCGCAATGTGGCGATGCATGTGGCGGCTGCCAATCCGCTCTGCGTTGCGCGCGACGACATGGATCAGGAGGTGGTTGCCCGCGAGCGTCAGGTGCTCAGTGAGCGCGCGGCGGCAACCGGAAAGCCGGCGGCCATTATCGACAAGATTGTGGATGGTCAGATGCGCCGCTTCTACTCGGAATCCTGCTTGGTTGAGCAGAGCTTCGTGATGGATACCGACCTTAGCGTTGCCGAGGCAGTCGCCAAGGCGCAGAAAGGTGCGCAGGTGGTGGCGATGGCCCGCTTCCAGCTCGGTGAAGGGATCGAGAAGAAGGAAGAAGATTTCGCCGCCGAGGTGGCCGCGCAGGTTCATGGCTGACCGCGCAACCAACGCACCATCCGAGGAGCATGCGCTGCACTATCGGCGCGTGCTGCTCAAGCTCTCTGGCGAGGTGTTGATGGGCGACACCGGTTTCGGCATCGACCAGCAGACCATTACCCGTCTGGCCGAGGAGCTGATGCAGATTCAGGCTTCCGGGGTCGATCTCGCGGTGGTGATCGGCGGTGGCAACATCTTCCGCGGGGTGAGCGGAACCGCAAGCGGGATGGATCGCGCCAGTGCCGACTACATGGGAATGTTGGCGACGGTGATGAACGCGATCGCCCTACAGGACGCGCTGGAGCGCCAAGGCGGCGTTGTGCGGGTGATTTCGGCGCTCCACATCCGCGAGGTGGCCGAGCCCTATATCCGCCGCCGCGCGGTGCGCCATCTGGAGAAAAAGCGGATTCTCATCTTTGCCGCCGGCACAGGAAACCCCTATTTCACCACCGATACCGCGGCCAGTTTGCGGGCGATGGAGATCGGCGCCGATGTGGTGCTCAAGGGAACCAAGGTGGATGGCGTGTACGACAGCGATCCGGCCAACAACCCCGATGCGGCGCGTTACACCACCTTAAGCTTCACCGAAGCGCTCACCCGCCAACTGGCGGTCATGGATGCAACGGCGATGTCGCTCTGCCGCGACAACGACATGCCGATCGTGGTGTTTGATATCACCAAGGCGGGTGAATTGCGGCGGGTGGTCGAAGGCGAACCGGTGGGAACACTGGTCACAGAGGAGTAGCTATGGATGCGATAAGAAAACGGATGGAAAAAAGTATCGCTGCGCTGCAGCATGAGCTGGCGACGATCCGCACCGGCCGCGCCAACGCCTCGTTGCTCGATCATGTGACGGTGGAGTATTACGGCAGCGAGGTGCCGCTATCGCAGGTGGCAACGATTACCGTGCCGGAAGCACGGATGCTGGCGGTCACCCCGTGGGAGAAATCGATGCTGCCGACGATCGAAAAGGCGATTCTCGCCTCCGATGTCGGTATCACCCCCAGCAGCGACGGCACCATGATCCGCTTGGTGCTGCCGGAATTGACCGAGGAGCGACGCAAGGAGCTGGTGCGCAAGGTGCATCAGGTGGGTGAAACCGCCAAGGTGGCGATCCGCAACATCCGTCGCGACGCCAACGACGCGGTGAAGAAGGATGACGCGCTGTCCGAGGATGAGGTCAAGCGAGAACAGGGGCTGATCCAGAAGGAGACGGACCGCTTCATCGCCGAAATCGAGAAGATCGTTAAGCAGAAGGAGCAGGACATCCTGACCATCTGATCGGTTGATGTCCTCCCAACAATCGGTTCCGGCGCATGTTGCCATCATCATGGATGGCAACGGCCGCTGGGCGAAAAGCCGCAACCTTCCTCGCCTAGAGGGGCACCGCCGCGGCGCGGATCGTGCGCGCGATGTGGTGGAGTGGGCGAAGGACGCGGGCATCAAGCAGCTCTCCCTCTACGCATTCTCCACCGAAAACTGGGAACGCCCCGATGCCGAGGTGCGCGGGTTGATGGCGCTGCTGGCGCTGTTGCTGCCGCGACGGGTGCCGGAGATGATGCAGGAGGGGGTACGCCTGCTGGCGCTGGGGGATATCGACGCCCTGCCGAAACGGGCGCAGCGGGCGCTGCGTGCCGCGATGGAGAAAACGGCGGCGAACAAGACGATCGATCTCATCCTCTGCCTCAACTATGGCGGGCGCCAAGAGATCCTCGCTGGAGTGCGGCGCACCCTGCTGTGGGCGCTGGAGCAGGAGGATCCCAAAGCGGCGGTGGCGGCGTTAACCGTGGATGATTTTGCCGCGCAACTGGGGCGCGACGGGGTGCTGCCGGTGGATCTCATCATCCGCACCGGCGGCGAGCAGCGCATCTCCAACTTCCACCTGTGGGATAGCGCCTATGCCGAGCTCTATTTCTCTCCCACCTATTGGCCCGACTACACCCGGGAAGAGCTGCAGGCGGCGGTGGATGATTACGCGAGGCGTGAACGCCGCTTCGGCCTGACCGGCGAGCAGCTGCGCTAGGATGGCGATGGATCGTGAGCTGCTGCTACGGGTGATCACCGCCTCGTGCCTCTTTGTGGCGGTGGTGGCGTGGCTCTTTTACGCCCCCAGCCCGTGGTTTCAACTGCTGCTCGGGATGTTTGCCATCGTTACCACCTCGGAACTGCTGGTGCTGGTCAATCTGGCGCCGCTGCGTTGGTTCGCCATGGTGACCACCGCCATCTGGTTTTTTCTGATTATCGGCGGCGATCCGGCGGTGGCGCTGTTGGCGCTGTGGCTCGGTTGGGGCATACTGCTGCTGTTTCTGGCCAAGGAGGGAGAGTTGGCGGAGCAGGTTCGCGCTTTGGCGCTGGCCAGCTGGACCGTGGTGTGGCTGCTCTTCTTCATCTGGGTGGTGCTGCGGCTGCACGCGCATCCTCAGGGCACGCTGTTTCTGGCCGGCGCCTGTCTGGCGGTGTGGGCATCGGACATCGCGGCCTATTTCGCCGGTAAACAGTGGGGCAAGCGCAAATTGGCTCCGCAGATCAGCCCGGGAAAGAGCGTGGAGGGGTTGCGGGCAGGCATTGTGGCCGGCTGCGTGGTCGGCATCGCCTTCTGGCATGGAGTGCTGGGCATGGGGTACGGCCTAGCGCTGCTGCTGGCGGTTGTGGTCACCGTGGTCGGCGTCGCCGGGGATTTGATGGAGTCGGCATTAAAACGGACGGTGGGCGCCAAGGATAGCGGCACCCTGCTCCCCGGCCACGGCGGGGTGCTCGATCGCATCGACGCCCTGCTGCCGTCGATTCCGCTGGCGGGGATGATCTGGCTGCGGGCGGTATCATGAAACTGACCATCTTGGGGGCGACCGGCTCCATCGGCGCCAGCACCATCGATATTGTCCAGCACCACCGTGAGCGGTTCTCCTGCCACGCCCTCGTCGGCCACCGCAATGTGACGCGCATGATGGAGTGCATCGCCGCGGTCGCGCCGGAAGTGGCGATCATGACCGATGCGGAGGCGGCCGAGGAGCTGCGCGCGCACGCGCCGGCCTGTCGGGTTGAGGCAGGCATGGATGCGGCCATCGCCGCCGCGACGGAATCGACGGTGGAGATGGTGATCGCGGCCATGGTGGGCGCGGCCGGGATTCCGGCGGCACTGGCGGCGGTCGAGGCCGGCAAACGGGTTGGACTGGCCAACAAGGAGTGTCTGGTAACGGCGGGAAGCCTGTTTGTGGCTGCGGAGAGGCGATCGGGCGCACGCATTATTCCCGTCGATTCCGAGCATGCGGCGGTGTGGCAGGCGCTGGCGGGACACGATGCCGCCTCCGTTACCAAGATTGTGCTGACCGCCTCGGGAGGCCCCTTTCGCGACCGCGATCCGGCCACGCTGGCGGATGTGACTCCGGCACA
>WFMN01000174.1 GCA_015489095.1 Mariprofundaceae bacterium
GATTGGATGGCGCTCCCAGCGGGCTGGGCAGCCATTCGTCGAGTTGCAGCGGCACGCCGTCCCGCTGCGAGACGATGAAGCTCGACTGCTGGCTGGCGGTTCGCGCGCGGCAGGGGGAGCGGACGAAGCGGCTGGCGTCGAGGAAGGCCGATGGCAGGTGGATCAATCCGGCATCGACATTGATCTCCGGCGAGTCGATCTTGATGGTACCACTCAACTTTTTTGCCGATGTGGCATCAATGATACTGTTGGCGGATTTAAGAAAGTTTCCCGCGCGAATACTAATATTGCCACCATTTCCGCCTTGGGCGCTCGCAAAGATTTTGCTGTTCTTTAGAATGACAAAGCGGGGATCAATGTTGATGGAGCCGGCGTTGCCATTGCCATTTGGAACTTTAGTGAGAATGCTGCTGTCTTGCATATCAAGTCTATTCACGGCGTTCACAGTCATGGGGCCTGCCGCACCGCTATTCGATTCGGTGGTGATGAGCGCGCTACTGCGCATGGTAATCGTATCACTGGCGTTGATAATTATCGACCCCGCTTCGCCGCTCCCCTTACTGGCGCTGGAGATGGTGCCGCTGTTGCTGATCTCGAGTGTGGTGGCGGTAAGGTTGATGATGCCCCCCTTGCCGCCGGCGGCCGTGCTGTCGGAACTGGCGAAGAGACCGCTGGTGGAGGAGGCGGCGCCGGTGCCGAAGCTGCTCTGGCTGGCCAGCGCGCCGAAGCTGGCGCTACCGCTGCCGGAGATCGTGACGCCGCCGCTGGTGATGGTGAGGTTGCCGCCGGAGGCCGTGTTGTCGGTGCTGCTGGTGATCAGCCCGCCGTTGCCGAGCGTGAGCGAGCCGGTATTCAGGGTGATGTTGCCTGCGTTGCCGGCTTTCGAGCCGCCGTTGAGCCGTGAGCGGGCGTAGAGACCGGAGCCGAAGCCGTCGCTGTTCTCTCCGAATGGGTTGACGCCGTTGATGGTGGTGGCGCCGCTGATGGTCAGCTTGATGTTGCCGGCGTTGCTGCTGGTCAGCCCCGCGGCGGCGATCGAACTGCCGGAGATAAAGGCGCCGCCGGAGAGCGACAGCGAGGGGGCGGTGAGGGTGATGTCGCCGGCCAGACCGGCCGTTTTGTTGCTTCCGGTCAAGGTGGCGCTGGCCGGCTTGGAGGCGGTGCTGATGCCGCTTGCGCGCCCGGTGGCGTCGTTGCCCTCCAAGGTGACGGCACCGGTGGCGGAGATGGTCACGCTGCCGGCGTTGCCGGTGCCGGTGGCCTCGGAGACGATGCCGGATCCGTTCTTCATGGTGATGGTGCCGCTGTGGATGGTGAGGTTGCCACCACTGCCGCCGCCCGTCATCGCATTGGCGGTGGCGGTGTAGATACGGCTGCCGTTGCCGCTGCTATCGACGCCGGAGAGCTCGAGGGAGTTGCTCGCGGTGATGGTGGCGTTGCCGCCGGTTCCCGTGCTGGCGGTGGTGGTCGAGATGCCGGCGCCGTCGCGAAAGGCGATATCCTTGGCGGTGAGCGAGAGGTTGCCGCCGGCACCGGAGGCGCCCGCCTTGCTCTGCAGGAAGATGCGGCTGGCGGAACCGGAGGAGGAGGCGCCCTGAAACAGCACCGCCTCGCTCGCCTTCAAGGTGACATCGCCGCCGCGGCCGCTGTTGTCGGTGGAGCTGGAGATGGTGGCGCCGGAGGTGAAGCGGATGTTCTTGGCGTCGATGGTCAGGCTGCCGGCGTTGCCGGCGCCTTGGGTCTGCAGGAAGATGTTGCTGTTGCTGAAATCGGTCAGTTCGGTTGTGGTTAGGGTGGCGCTGCCGCCGGAGGCGGCGCCGAAGGTGGTGGTGGTGATCTTCGAGCCGTTGGCAAAGGTGATGTAGGGGGTGGTGATGGTCACACGGCCGCCGCTGCCGGTGGCGCCCGATTCGCTCTGCACGGCAAGGGTTGCGCCGTTGTCCAAGGTCGCCGCCTCCGTGGTGGTGATGTCGATCGTGCCGCCGTTGCCGGAAGCAGTCTTGTTGGCCCTGAGCGTGGCGCTATCCATCACGAACTTGCCGCCACGGATATAGATCGCGCCGCCGCCGCTGGTATCGACCAGCGCGCTGTTGGAGAGCGTCACATTGCCCATCTTGGTGAAGCTGGAAGTGGTCGGTGTGGTGGAGAAATCGAACTCGCCGGCCGACTGAACGCCGACCAGATCGACGGTGCCGCCGGCGCTGCTGATGGTGCCGCCGTCAAGGGTGACGCTGCCGCCGGAGAGGGTGAGTTGGCTGCCCTTCGCGTCGAGGGTGGCGCTGGTCGCCTTGATGGTGCCGGTCGGCGCCTGTAGAAAGCCGAAGGCGGTGGGGGCGGCGGTGGAGAGCACGCTGGTTTTCGCGGGGTCGGCGTAGAACTTTTCTCCGCTGGAGCCGAAGAGCAGGTAATCGGCGCTGGAGGCGTGAAACGCGCCGCCGACATTGAGGCTGGCGCCGCTGTTGAATATCACACCCGCTGGATTGATGAGGAAGAAGTTGGCGTTCGGCATGTGGGTTTTGCTGTCGATGGTGCCGCTGATCGTCGATGCGCTGCCGCCGGTGACGCGGCTGATCACATTCTGGATGGTGGATGCGCCGCTGAAGATGGCGGTTTCGCCACTGTTGACGCCGAAGCTGGTGAAGCTGTGAAACAGGTTGTTCCCCTTGGTGGTGCCGCCGCTGACAGTGAAGCTGTTGCTGCCGGCCGTGACCACGGTACCGGCGGTGCCATCGGCGACCGCGCCGGCATGGGCGATGGTTGCGGTTAGCAGTGCGGCCGCCAGCGCGAGGAATCGGGGCATCATTTTAGCGCACATCGCACAAAGGCCGTCCGTGACGATTCGCGGTTGGAAACCGCTCCTACAGCCTGTGGGAGGGGAATCCTTTCCCCAAACCCGCGCTCGCGGTTGGAAACCGCTCCTACAGCCTGTGGGAGGGGAGACCTTTCCCCGAACCTGTGCTCGCGGTTGGAAACCGC
The DNA here is from genome assembly GCA_015489095.1 of Mariprofundaceae bacterium. Taxonomy (GTDB): domain Bacteria; phylum Pseudomonadota; class Zetaproteobacteria; order Mariprofundales; family J009; genus S009-29. The sequence continues at coordinate 2,977 of WFMN01000174.1, forward strand.
TCCTACAGCCTGTGGGAGGGGAGACCTTTCCCCGAACCTGTGCTCGCGGTTGGAAACCGCTCCTACAGCCTGTAGGAGGGGAATCCTTTCCCCGAACCCGTTCATGGTCGCGATGATGACTTCTTGCGAAGCCGTCATGTTAGCGGCACATTGAGGATGGAGGCGATTTTGCGCAGCAGGGCGGCCTCCACGGGGAGGAACTTGCCGTCGGCATCGGCCACTTCGCGCAGCAGTGTCACAAGGGTGCGGCGCTCCTTCGGCGTTGCCCGGCGGTAGAAACGGGCGGCGATGGTGTGGATGTTGCGCGAACGGCTCTCCTCCTGCAGCACGCCCTCCACCATGTCGCGGGCGGTGTAGTCGTCGATGCCGATGTGTTGCATGATGGCTTCACAAATCCTGCGGTATTCATTGTCGTGGATGTGGTTGTCCTCCACCATCATCTGCACCAGCAGTTGGGTGAATGGCAGCTGTAACTCCGGCGCTAATATGGTGCGGGCTCGGTTGCGTTTGGCTCTAAACACAGGGCTGCTCCACGGCTGGGATCTGGGCTGGAGCCTTCGTGTGGGCGCAGCCGGCAGGCGATGCTATGCCGATTGGTTGGCGGAACCAACAAGATGGATGGTGGATCGAGTGCGGCATGACGAACCTGCGCGCACCGCTGTCACCACGAAGCCACCCGCAGCCGTCACCACGAAGCAATCCACCATCGTCACTCCGGACTTGATCCGGAGTCCAGAAGGAGACGATGGGGTTCAATGCGGAAGGATGCGTCATCACTTGGCATCAATCGTGATGGTGTGGGTCGGGCTGGTGGAAGTACCATAGCTGAAAGCGTCCGGACCTATATTCGTGGTGGGTCCAAACGATACGCTGCCAGCCGAGAGAGTGTATGAGCATGTGGGCGGTAATGAGGTGGAGCACGCCGGTGGTTGGACGACAGAGACAGACGCTGTGGTTGGTGAGCCGTTGTCGTCACCAAGTAGTGGAATGATGACTGGTAGCGCGTTGCCGTAGCTGGCTCCTGACCACATGTGGACAAAGCTTTCGGGTGCGTAGTCGTTAGCGATGGTAGAGACGGCGGGAACGGGTGCGGTCGCGCCGAGCGTGGCGTCGTAATGGTTGGCGGTCAGATCGATCGTGGTCGAGTTCGCCACCCCGGTCGCGTCGTCGAAGTTCCAGTAAGCGGCCAGACCGGCCTCGCTGCCGTCGGGTCGACTGTACATGTCATACTGGATGTCGTATTGCGTGCGGGCGATGTTCCACACCTTGACCTCGTCGATGCTGCCGGAGAAGTAATATGTAATCGGGTTTGTACCGGGAGCATACCCAATGGCAGAGGGAGATTGGACGAGGTTTGGGGCAAGCGTTGTATTGGTGGCCTCCAGTGCACCATCTACATAGAGTGATGTGGTGCTTGGGCCGGTTTGATGTACTACGGTCACATGATGCCAATTGCCGTCATTGACTAATGATGTCCCGGAAAAGCCGCCCACAAAGGCCAAATCGGTGGTGAGCTTTCCCCCCGTTCCGATGTAGAGATGGGCGCTACCGGCTGTTCCTGTTGAGTCATTGCCGACATCTATGATCTCCTGTCTTGATCCCGCCGCTGTTGATTTGATCCATGCTTCATAGGTGAAGGCGCCAGTGCCACTGAACAGGGCTGGATTCGAAGGGATATCAATCCGATTGTTGGTGCCATTAAATGTTAACGCCTGTCCCATCAGCGCGACGCCGGCGTCGTTGGCGTGGCGGAAGGTGATCTTGCGCACCTGGTTGCCGGCGGTGGAGCCGGTGGTGGTGACGGCCAGATTGCCGTAGCTGTCGATCGCCACCGCGATCGGGGCATCGAAGGTGGCGCCGGCGGCGCCGCCGTTCATCGTGCCGATGAAGCCATTGCCGGCGATGGTGGTGACCGTTCCGTTGATATCCACCTTGGCGATCCGTTGCTGGGTGGTGTCGCTGTCGGGTACGAAGATCTCGTCGGCGGCGTTGACGGCGATGAAGCCCGGGAAGTTGATGCCCGTGGCGAGCAGCGCCTGTCCTGTTCCGTCCGTGTTCATCGTATAGATGGCTCCCACACTGGCATAGACCAGCTTCCCGCTGGAGAGCAGAGCGATCCCCGTCGGGTTGGAGAGCCCGGTGGCGATCGTGGAGACCAGCCCCGCAGGGGTGATCTTGCGCACCCGGTTGCCTAAGTATTCGGTGACATAGAGGTTGCCCGCCGCATCGACGGCGATGCCGTAGGGTCGATTGAATGACGCCGCCGTTCCTAAGCCGTCGGCCGCGCCCGCTGTTCCGCTGCCGGCGATGGTGGTGACCACCCCACCGGGGGTGATCTTGCGGATGGTGTGGCCATTGTATTCCGTCACATAGAGGTTATCCGCGCCGTCGATGGCGATGTCACCGGGGCCGTTGAACCTGGCCGCGGTTCCGGTGCCGTCGGTCGTCGCCGCGGCGTAGTTGATGTCATCGCCGGCGAAGGTGCTGCTGATGCCACCGGGGGTGATCTTGCGGATCAGGTTGTGGCCATATTCGGCGACATAGAGGTTCCCCTTGGAGTCGTAGGCCATTCCTTGCGGGTTGTTGAACTTGGTGTTGAAGGCGGAGCCGTTGGCGGAGGCGCCGAATCCGCTGTAGGTGCCGCTGAAGGTAGAGACGAAGGCGTGGGCGGCGTCGGTCAACAGCGGGTTGTTGATGGTGATGGTGGCGCTCGCCGTTCCGGTGTTGCCGGCGGCGTCGGTGGCGGAGAAGGTGATGGTATAGCTGCCGGGCTGGATGTAGGGGCTGGCGGGCGGCAGGGGGAGGACCGTCAGTGC
>WFMN01000175.1 GCA_015489095.1 Mariprofundaceae bacterium
CAGACGGTGGCGCTCTGCCAGTGCAAGCAGAGCAAGAACGGCGCGTTCTGTGACGGCTCGCACAACGCCCTGTAAATGCCCACGGAAGGGTTCGGGGAAAGGATTCCCCTCCTACAGCCTGTAGGAGGGGGCTCCAACCGCGAATTGGCACTATCGCCTCATCAGTCCGTTGTCGTATTGGGATTCTGATCGTTTCTGGTAATGGCGTTCGTGGTGTGGGGATAGCGCGATGGGATGATGAATTCGAAATGGAGAGAACGATGGATACAATGCAACAACACCTTTTGCGATGTGTACAACGGATGCCGACTTTCCAAGAGGTCGGCATCGCGGCCACGGATGGGTTCGGGGAAAGGATTCCCCTCCTACGGGCTGTAGGAGCGGTTTCCAACCGCGAATTGCCATGGACGGACTTGTTGCGATGTGCGCAACGGATAAGCACGACGCTCCTAGCCGTGGTCGCGATGGGTGTGGGCGCCATGCCGGCGACTGCCGCGCCTACCGGGCTTGCCATCATGCAGGCGGTGGACAACCGCGAGGATGGTGACGACCTGACCCAGACGATGACGCAGACGCTGATCGATCGCAACGGCAACCAACGCGTGCGCCATATGGTGGGGTTTCGCAAGGATGTGGGCAAAGACAAGAAGCTGCTCACCTTCTTCACCGAGCCGGCCAATATCCGGGATACGGCGCTACTCACCTTCGACTACGACGATCCGAGCCGCGACGACGACCAGTGGCTCTACCTGCCGGCGCTCAAACGGGTGCGGCGGATCTCCTCTTCGGATCGCGGCAACTACTTCATGGGTACGGACTTCACCTTTGAGGATATGAAACAGACCCCCGAGCTGGAGGATTACCACTGGAAACTGCTCGGCTCGGAGGTGGTGGACGGCCATGATTGCTGGAAGGTGGAGGGGACGCCCGCCTCCGACGAGGTGATGCGCGAACTGGGCTACTCCAGAATGGTGCAATATGTTCGCAAGGATAGTGATTTCACCATTCGGGTCGATTACTGGGATCAGGCAGGGCGAGAACTGAAGCACCTGCACATTGTGGAGATGAAGCAGATCCAAGGCATCTGGACAGCCTTGAAAATCGTCATGGAGAATGTGCAGAGCCGGCACAAGACGATTCTGGAGGCCTCGGAACAGCGCTACAACAGCGGATTGAAGGAGCGGATGTTTACCCAGCGCATGCTTAAACGCGGCTATCGCAGGTAGGGGCGTAGTCATGCAGCCACTCTTCTCGTTGATTGTCCGTCGCGCTTGGCTGGTGCTGCTGTTGCTGATGGTGGTGACGGCGGGCTTTGTGTCGCAACTGCCCAAGCTCACCATGGAGACCAACATCGAAGAGATGCTGCCCAAGAGCATGGAGGCCTATGTCAACAAGAAGGTGCTGGAAAAGCGCTTCGCCTCCGCCGATATGGTGGTGATCGGTATCGAAAACCGAGGTCCGGAGGGCATCTACAACCCCCACACGCTGAAGCTGGTCGATGAGTTGACCCAGTGGCTGAAAACCCGCAAGGAGTTCCGCACGCTGGCTCTCTCCGACTTGATGAGCCTCTCCACCATCAAGGATATTCGCGGCACCGCCGATGGCATGGAGGTCAAACGCTTTATGCGCCACCCCGCCACCACGCCGCAGGCGATCGCCGCGCTGAAACAGCGGCTGGTGGACAACGGCATCTACATGGGCTCGATCGTCGGCAACGACGGCAAGGGGACGCTGATTGTGGTGCGTCCGGCGCCGGAATATGTCGGCCATTACCATGAAATCTACGCATTGATTCAGCAGAAAATTGCGGAGATTCAGGCGCGTGGTGGGCCGGAAATCCTGCTGATGACAGGGCGACCGATTATCGAGGGGGTGTTCGGTATCTACATGCCGCGGGATATGCAGCACATGCAGCCGATCATTCTGGCGCTGCTTGCGCTGCTGTTGTTTCTATCGTTTCGCAATCTGCGTGGTGTGTTGATTCCGCTGGCCGTGGTGATTCTCTCTGAACTGTGGATGATGGGAACCATGGCGGCGGCCGGCATTCCGATGTACACCATCACCTCGATGTTGCCTATCCTTATCTTGGCGATCGGCATCGCCGATTCGGTGCATCTGCTCACCCACATCCGGGTTGCGGCGGCGCGCAATGCAGGGGAAGATAAGGCCGGCGCGATTATCAGCGGGATGCGTGGCATGTGGTCACCGATTCTGATGACCACCCTGACCACGGCGGCCGGTTTTCTCGCCATGCTCACTTCGGATATCCTGCCCATGCGCTATTTCGGGCTGTTCGCGGCGATCGGTATCGTCTATGCGTTCATCATCACCATCTGTTTCATTCCCGCTATTGAGGCGGTGTTGCCCCACCGGGAGAAAGCATTGCATACGCTGGCGTTTCACGGCTATCTCAACATGATGACCCGCATCGTTATCCACTATCCCCGCCAAGTGATGGCGGCCTTCGGCTTGATGCTGCTGCTCTCCGCCTACGGGTTGACGCAGCTTCAGGTCAATTCATCCTTGGTATCGGAGTTTCGTCCGAACGACCCGATCAGGCAGGCCGATACGATCCTCAACGCCCACTTTGCCGGCACCAATGCGCTCGATGTGATGATCGACAGCGGCAAACCCGATGGGGTGCTGGAGCCCGGTTTTTTGCGGGGAATGCGTAAGTTGCAGGCCGCCGTGGAGGCCGATCCCGTGGTGGGGGACTCCTCCAGCATCGCCGAGTTCCTAGCGGAGATGAACAAGGTGATGCACGAAGGGCGGCAGGCTTACCGCGTGCCGCCGGAGACATCGCAATTGGCGGCGCAATACCTGCTGCTCTACTCCTTCTCTGGCGCGCCGGACGATTTCGATACCTTCATCACCTCCGACTATCGGCAGGCGCATATCCGTATTCAGATGAAGCGCGACAGTAGTGCCGATGCCGCCCATTTGATCGCGATTCTGGAAGATAACGCCGGGAGCTGGTTCCCGGGTGCCAAGGTGGCGTTTGCCGGCACCGCCTACACCACGCACCAGTTCTCCGATCTGATTATCAAGGGGCAGATTCAGTCGCTCGCGCTGGCGCTGCTGTTTATCTTCGTGCTCTGCTTCGCGATGTTTCGCCGTGTTACCGATGCCGCGCTGGCGATGTTGCCTGTGTTGATGGCGATTGTGGTGATCTATGGCGTGATGGGGCTTACCGGCCTGCCGCTGGAGATCGGCACGGCGATTACCGGCGCGATGGCGCTTGGGATCGGTGTCGATTTTGCGATTCACTACCTCTACCGCTACCGCGATTATGAGGCACAGGGGCTCGCGCATCACGAGAATGTGGCGCGCACCAACGAAGAGACCGGGCGGGCGCTGGTGTTCAATGCGCTGGTGGTGATCGGCGGCTTTCTGGTGCTACTGACGGCGCACCTCTATCCACAGGTTAAGCTGGGCGCCCTGATCGCCGGCTCCATGGCGACCTGTTATCTAGCATCCTGCTACCTGTTCCCGGTACTACTGGCGCGGCGTACCGCGTAAGGATGCGGCGGCTCATCTGCCTGCTGGCGCTGTTGCCGTGGTATGCATTCGCCGCCGGTTTTTCCTTGCATGGTGGGGTGAAAAACGGATCGGCCTATTTTGTCGCCGGAGAGAAGCGGTGGGATCAGATCCAGAATCGCTTGGAGCTGAAACCGGAGGCGCTGCTGGGGGGCGGCTGGCAATTTCGCTCGCGCGCCCTCTTGTGGTACGACGCGGCGATGGATCTGGAGGCGACGCGCGCGCCCGATTTAACGGGCGGCATCAAGCGTCACTACCGCACGGCCACCCAACTCAAGGAGGCCTACCTGCTCTACGAGGGCGATGCGTTCGATCTTCGCCTCGGACAGCAGCAGATTGTCTGGGGGAAGACCGACGGTCTGCGGCTGCTCGACATCATCAATCCGCTGGACATGCGTGAGTTTATCCTCGATGACTTCCTCGATTCGCGCATCGGCGTGGTGGCGGCGCGGTTGAACTGGTATCCCGACAGCGATCTGGAGCAAGAGGTGGAGTTGCTGCTGATCCCGGATGCTCGGCCATCCGTGGCCGCGCCGACGGGCTCGCGCTGGGCGTTTGCCTTGCCGACGGTTCCCGCGGGTCTCGCCGTGCAGCAGCTTGCGCCGACAGAGCCCAACTGGTCGGCCACGAACAGCGAGGCGGGCATCGCTTGGCGCGCCGATGTCGGCGGCTGGGATCTGTCGGCCAACTATTTTTATGGATGGAAGGACACCCCCAACGCCCTGCGCAGGCGCTTGCCCGGCCTATTGCAGGTCAAGCTGACGCATGTGCGCATGCAGACGCTCGGCGGCTCGTTTTCCAACGCCTTCGGTGCGTTTGTGGTGCGCGGTGAGATGGCGGTCAATCTGCGCGAAGGGATCGATGCCCAAGGCACAACCTTTGCCGACACCGTGCAGCGCAGGGCGACCCTCAACACAGCGCTGGCGGTGGAGTGGACGAAGTACAACTGGACCATCAGCCCGCAGCTGTTTCTCCGCCATGTCGATGGCTGGAATCCCGCGCTACTGGAGCCAAAGGATGCCGGCTTCTGGACGCTGCGCATCGCAACCGATTTCATGCACGAAAAGCTGACGCCCGAAGTACTGTTGCTGGCCGATTGGGCTGCGGGCGGCTGGTTGGCGCGCCTGAAGGCGGGCTATGCTTGGAGCGACCAGGTCACCACCCGGCTCGGCGCGGATATCTTCGGCGGTCATCGCGGCCTGCTCGGCCAGTTTGCCAACAACGACCGCGTCTATCTTGCGTCCGAATACAGCTTCTAGCCCTCCCTGTATCGCATGGGAAGCGTGGGCGCGCCTCCGACCGAGCAATCACGGCGGCGAATCGCGCTTGGCGCCTCTGGGCAACACCGATACAGTCGCGGTATGAAAGCACCGATCACCATCCTGATCGTGGAAGACGATGACGATATCCGCAACCACTTGGAACGCGTGATCGCCGCCGATGTCCGCTTCAAGGTTCTCGGCACCGCGGGCTGCCTCCACGACGGCGTGGAGGCGCTTTCCCGCGCGGCGCCGGATGTGCTGCTGGTGGATCTCGGCCTGCCCGACGGAAGCGGTATCGACCTGATTCGTGCCGCCCGCAGGTTACCAACGCCGTCGGAATGCATGGTGATCACCGTCCACGCCGATCAGCACCATCTGATGACGGCGTTGGAAGCCGGAGCGACCGGCTATCTGCTTAAAGACGCCCTTCCCGAAAATGTCTGTAGCAGCATCATCGACCTCATTCATGGGGGTTCACCCATCAGTCCGCTGATTGCGCGGGCACTGTTGAAACGCTTCAAGGTAGCCGATTCCGATGTTGTGCTGGTTGATCCGCTGACCGAGCGTGAAATGGATGTGCTCAAAGGGATGTCGCTTGGCCTGACGAGAAAAGAGATAGCCCGCAAGCTCGCGGTCACTGTTCATACCATCCATTCCCATGTGAAACGCATCTATGAAAAACTGGAGGTGAATTCAAATGTTAAGGCCGTTCGCAAGGCCCGTGATCTACGGTTGATTCGGGAAACCGACGATTGACGCGAGGATAACATCGCGGCTCCACGGGCGGATCGCTGTTGCGTTATGCTCCACCCTGCTGCTTTTTCTCGCGCTGAATGGTGGTATCCGATGGCTGAAGGCGCCGGTTTCCGATGCGCACATCCGCACCGTGCGGCAGTTGGAGTGCGCCTTTGACAGCGGTCGGAAGCAGGTGCGCGTGTGGCACCAATGCCGCCTCCCCCATAACTGGGATCGCTACAAGCCGGAATATGCTGGGGATGTTTTGTACCGGTTTCGTATGCCTCGCGCAACCCACGCGGGGGCTCCTCCGGCGTTATGGATGGTTGTCAGTATGAATGCGAGTGTGGCGGTGAATGGGCGTTTCCTAGGCAACGGCGGCAGCATGGAAGAGCCGGTGGCGAGGCACTGGAACCAGTACCTACTGTTTACGCTTCCCAACTCCATGCTGAATCTGGATCGCAACGAGGTTGTCATACGGGTGCATGGATACGCCAACAACAGCAGCGGGCTGTTGCGGCTCTATGTCGGCGCCGCGTCGCTGCTGAAGAAGGCACACCAGATGTTGATGTTTCGATCCAACCTGATGACCTATGGCGCGTTGATCGTCACCCTGCTGATCGGTCTGCTCGCCGCTGTCGCCGCTCTGGTGGGGCGCAGCCCCACCGTGGCCTATTTCTCCCTCGGCTGCCTGATTAGCACCATCTATCTGCTCGATACGATGATGGTCAATATCCCCTTTTCTAGGGATGTGTGGGAGCGATGCGTGCACATCTCGATCGTCTGCTCCGAGGTCTTTTTCGTCCTGTTTGCCTTTCGCGTGTTGGATTACAACAACCGGCGGCTCACGGTCGGCATGCTCGTCTATGGTGTTCTCGGCACACTGGCCATCGTGATCACTTCAGGTGCGGATTTGTTGCCCGTGGCCGCCATATGGGAGGGGCTGAGTCTGATTATGGTGGCGGGCGCCACGGTTGGCTGTTTCTGGCTGTGGTGTGGCGAGGGCACCCGGATCGCGCTCTATGTCGCGTTGGCGCTGTTTGCGGTGCTTGCCTCCTTTGCGCACGACTGGGTTCCATGGGTGTTGGGGCGGGGGGTCGAGCCGCCGTTCACCTTTTATCTGGGGCCGGCGGGGTTTATTGTCGTGATGGCGACAATGCTGACATCCAAGTTGATAGCCGACTACCATCAGGAGGTGCGGATTTCGCTATCCCTTCGAGAACAGATGCGGGCGCGGGATCTGGATATTCAGCGCAAGGAAGCCTCCATCGCGCAGTTGTCGCAGGAGCAGGCGGTGCGTGACGAACGGGATCGTATCCTCCGTGAACTGCATGATGGTGTTGGTGGTATGCTGAGCAGTGCGCTGACCGTCGTTGAACCAAGCTCCCCTTTCAGGGCGCGTTTGCAGCGGATCATCGACGAGTTGCGCCTTGTGATGGGGGCGATAGATGAAGATGCGGATATCGCCTCGCTGCTGGGAACCCTGCGCCCTAGGCTGGAGGCTGATGTTGCGGCCTCCGGCAGTGTGCTGAAATGGGAGGTTGAAGATGTGCCAGCGCAGGTGCCGGACAATACGCACACCGGCATGCAACTGGTACGCATTGTCCAAGAATGTGTCCATAACAGCCTGCGACATGGCCGGGCGCGGGAGATTGTGCTCCGTATGGATCGGGAACGGTTGGTGATCGCCGACGACGGCACCGGTTTTGATACGCGACGGCCTACATCGGGGCGGGGGCTGAACAACCTGCGTTGGCGTGCCGAAAAGTTGGGCGCCAAGATTGCGATCTCCTCAGGCGCGTCAGGCACCGAGGTATGCCTCTTTTGGGAGGATATGCCGGGGGGTGGCGGGCTGGACGGTCGTTAGATCTCCCAGCGGCAGTTGGCCTCGGATGCGGGGGCGCCGAGGTGGAACCCTTGGGCATACGGAATGCCCATCGCGGTGATCTCCGCCATGATCTCCTCGCTTTCGACATATTCGGCGATGGTGGGCATGCCCAACTGTTGGCACATGGTGGCGAGGTTCTGCACCAGCACCTTGTCCACCTGCGACTGGACGATTGTCCGTACAAACTCGCCGTCGATCTTGATGAAGTCGAAACGCAGCTCGCGCAGGTAGTGGAACGCATTGAATCCGCTTCCAAAATCGTCAAGCGCCACCTTGAAGCCGCGGTTGCGCAGGTTGGCGAGAAAGAGGCGCATCGCCGCCATGTTGCCCACCACCGCCTGTTCGC
>WFMN01000176.1 GCA_015489095.1 Mariprofundaceae bacterium
CTTTCGGTTGGGTGTGACACTGGAAACACTGCACCCCCTTGGTGTGCCCCCTAGGCTGCGGCCGCACCCCACCCGCGCCATGGCACGCCATACAGCCGTCGTGCGAGGTGACACTGCGGTGGGTGGCGTCGTCGGGCACCGCCTTGGTGGTACGCTCCGAACTTCCCAGTGCCAGCGCAGTCACCACCGCCACCACCGTCAGCACAAAGAACATATCCCGCTTGTTGGGCTTCCACCCGTTGGTTGCTTCACTCATAAAATCTTCTGCATCGCCTCTTTTAACGCTTCTGGAAAGTAGGGTTTCTGCACAAATCCCGCCAGCCCCTTACCGGAGAAGTGGCTGGTTGCCTCCTGCTCATTGTAGCCGCTGCTCAACACCACCTTGGCATCGGGGTTGATACGGCGCAACTCGGAGAAACAGCCCTTGCCATCCATCCTTGGCATCGTCATATCAAGCAGCACCGCGCTGATCTGGGAGTGGAATTGCTGATAAAGCGCAACCCCCTCCACCCCGTCTTTTGCCGTCAGGGTGGTGAACCCCATCTCTTCCAGCATCATCGCCGCCGCCTCGCGGATCCCTGCATCGTCATCCACCACCAAAATGGTGCCGCTACCCCGCCACTCGCCATCGTCGCCCCGTCTGCGCGCGGGCTCCGCCGCCTCCTTGTCGGAGATCGGCAGCAGCATCTTGAACACGGTGCCGCGCCCCGGCTCGCTGTAGAGCTTCAGCGTGCCGTGGTGGCCGCGAATTATCCCCAACACCGCACTCATTCCCAGGCCGCGGCCGGTAAACTTGGTGGTGAAGAAGGGGTCGAAAATCCGCTGCTGGGTCTCACGATCCATGCCGCAGCCGGTATCGGAGACCTCGAGGAAGACATAGCGCCCCTCCGGCAAGTCGTCATCCAGACAGCTATCGCGCAGGTAGGCGCGGTCGGCATGCATCACCCCGGTATCGATACTGATCACCCCGCTCTTGTCGCCAATCGCATCCGAGGCGTTGATCACCAGATTCATGATCACCTGCTGCATCTGGGCGGCATCGGCATCGACCGCCGGCAGCAGATGCTGCAGGTGGTATTTGAGCACCACCGATTTGGCGATCGACACCTCCAGCAGCTTGGTGATCTCCTCCACCATCCGCGACAGATCCAGCGGCTTGACGACGAACTTCCCTTTACCGGAGTAGGCCAGCATCTGTTTGCACAGCTCCGCCGCCTTCTCGCTGGAGGCGACGATGTTGCCGAGATAACGCGGCAGCTCCTCGGGGTTGGTGCTACACTTGTGCTCCGCCATCGCGGCGTTGCCCATGATCGCGGTGAGAATGTTGTTGAAATCGTGGGCAATCCCGCCCGCCAACACCCCCAGCGACTCCAGCCGCTGGGTATGCTCCATCCGCTGCTGCTGTTCCAGCTCGTGGCGGATATCGCGGGCGATCACCGAATAGCTGACCGGGGTGCCATCGCCATCCTTCTGCACGCTGAAGGTGGCCGAGGTGGGGATCACCTCGCCGTCGCGGTGGACGAAGTTGATCTGGGTGCGGTAGCTGCCCTCCAGATTGAGCTGTGGGAAGCCAACCTTCCGCAGCCGCTCCGCATCCTCCGGCGGGTGAAAATCGGCGATGGTCATCGTGGTGACATCGGCGTCGGGGGCGATCCCCACCATGGCGCGCCCGGCGGGATTGACATAGAGCGCGCGGCCATTGCTGTCGGCCATGGCGACGAAATCGGAACTGGTGGCAATGATGTCAAACGCCCGCGCCTTTTCTTGCTCGCTGCGCAGGCGCAGAATCGCGATGGCCGCCATCTCGGAGGCCAGTTGGATGATATCGAGCTCGAACGGCTGCGGCGCACGCACACCGCGGTAGTACATCGCCAGCGTACCCAACACCTTGCCATCCGCATCGAACACCGGTTGCGACCAGCAGGCGGCGAGGTTGTAGTTGGCCGCCAGTTCGCGGTACCCCTCCCACAACGGGTCGTGGGCGATGTCGGAGACCACCACCCGCTCACCGGTGAAGGCCGCCGTTCCGCAGGAGCCCGCTTGCGGGCCGATGGCCGCTCCGTCGATCGCCTTGCAGTAGTCATCGGGCAGGCTGGGTGCCGACGCATGATGCAACCGCCCCTCGCTATCCAGCAGCAGGATCGAACACAGCACCTCCGGCAACTCCGCTTCGATCATCCGCAGCATGGCATCCAGCACGGCGGACAACCCTTGACTAGGCTGCAACAGCGCCTCCAGCATCCGTTGACGCAACAGCCGCAACTGCTGCGCCTGTCGCAACTCGGTCACATCGCGCACCGTCGCCTGCAGCCCCGGCTTGCCGTCGATCGTCAGCGCACTCACCGATATTTCCGCGTGAAAATCGCTGCCATCCAACCGGCGACACACCCAAGAAAACTGCCCTCCCCCTTGCGCGAAGGCGGTCGCAATGTGCTTGCGAACCCCCGTGCCAGAATCCTCGCCATCGGGCTGGGTTGGTGGCGACAGTTCGCTCGGGTGCCTGCCGATCAGCTCCTCCCGCGAAGCACAGGCGAACAGTTTGATCGCCGCCGCATTACAGTCGGCAATCCCCTGCTCTCCCAGCAACATAACGGCATCGAAGCTGGAATCGAAGATGGCGTGGTAATGCGCGCTCTGCTCGCGCAGGCTACGGGTACGCGCCTCCACCGTGCGCCGCAGCAACACAACCCACAGCCACAACACCAGCACCACCACGAACAGCGCGACCGCCGCCGCGATCACCTGCCGCTCGTGGCGATCCAACCAGCTTGACGGCTGCACCAGCCATTTGTGGCGGATATCGTCCAACCGCCCCGTCTGTTGCAAGGTGTGAAGCCCGTCGTTGAGCAGCGCGATCAGCGCCCTGTTCCCCTTGCGGGCGGCAAAACAGAAATCCCGCGGCCACAGCCCCTCCGCCGCCACATCGACATTTCGCATGGGGTGCGTGCGCAGAAAGTAGAGCCCGGGCTGTTCGGCGGCGAAGAAGGCGGCCACCTCACCGCTGTTGAGTTTGGCAAACCCCTCCGCCTTGCTGGTCACCAGCACGCGGCGAAATCCGGATTGATCCGCCATCTTCTCCAGCGCGATATCATGCGACTGAAACGCCACCTTGTAACCGGAGAGGGTATCCACTCCGGTGATTTCATCCTGCCGCCGGTTGCGGAACAGCGCCTGCGCCACCACGCTGTGCGGCTCGGAAAAGGCGTAGCGCCGCTCGCGCTCCGGGGTGCGGATCATGTCAAGCAGGTCAACCGTACCCCGCCGCAACGCCTTGACCGCGTCCGGCCACGCCATCGGCTGAAAGGTGAAGGTGACCCCCTTGAGGCTACCGATCTCCCGCAGCAGATCGGGCAGCATCCCCCGGATGGAGCCATCGGCGGCACGGAACTCGTAAGGGGCGTACTCGGCATCGACCGCCACCCGGTAGTGGGGAGCTTCCGTGGCCGGAACAGCAGCGGAGCAGCCGAGGAGCAGCACGAAGGCAACGCCAGCCCGACCGAGCAGGAAGAATGGTGGTTTCATGTGGCAACTGTAACCAACCGTCGGCCCCAATCAAGCCGCCTACCCCTTGCCCGATCACGATGGACACTCCCGTCCGTTCCAAGTAGCATGGGCTATCAACGGGCAGCCGTCACCCCCGCGACACAACCCAAACGAGGAGAGAGCAACCCATGAAAAAGCAACATCTTTTTTTGATCATACTGATGCTTACGGCCATCCCGACCACATACGCCGCCGATTGGAGGGCAAGCATTGATGCGCGCGCCGATGCGCTATCGGCACAACTCAAAGGGTCGCACAGCTACCACGCCTATCTGGCGCTGCAGTACGCCGACAAGGCGGTGGATGAAAAGAGTCAGCACGATCTGAACGCAGCCGAGCAATTTATCCGAATGGCGGAATCGGAAGCCACCAAAGCGAAAGGAAAATAAACCGCTGATTTCAACAACCTCAGCACCGCGAGCCTCTAATTCGGTGGCATCTCCGTTCCTCTGTTCATGATCCCATCGCAACAAGTCCGTCCATGGACTTTTTGCTTGACGGAAGGCGAAAATTGCGATTTTCACCTTCCTTACAATCCGGCAGGAAAGCCGGATTGGACGACCCAACGGGTCGCCCGCAGGACGAGGGGCACGGATGCCCCGAGTCACAAATCAACGACTTGCTTCGCAAGCCATTGATTTGCGCGGCCGTGCGCGGTCGCGATGATGACTTTTTGCGATCTGCTCATGATTTCATCATCGAATCGAACACCGCGAGTCGCCGCTATAGCGAAACATCTCGATGAGGAATGGCCGGTGGCGAGCCCCGATGGGGGCAATGGTGCGAGAGGGGGGAGTCGAACCCCCACACCTTTTGGGTACTGGAACCTAAATCCAGCGCGTCTACCAATTCCGCCACCCTCGCAAGGTGCATGCCGTCGCCGCAGGGTAAACCCAGCCGCCAAACGGAAGGGGCGCTATACTCATGGGCAGAACGCAAAAAGTCCATGAACGGAGAATCTCACGCGAAGTCAGCAGCCATTTGCAGAACATGAGACAACCGTTCAGGGTTTGCTAATGATCAGACCGTTCCGACCGAAAGCGCAACCCGCGGAGAGATCGTTGCCATGCCGAACCAGATGACCGCCAGCCCCAATCCGGCGGGGCAGAAGCCATCCGCCTCCCAACAAATGGCGTAACCCCCTGATGCGCGTCCCCTTTTGGCTACTCTGCATCGCCCTGCTGTGGACGGGGCAACCGGCAAGCGCCGCCACCACGCTGGAACAGCAACGGCTGCTGTTTCAACAGGCGCGAGGCGCGCTGGCAAGGCACGACATGGCGCGCGCGCAAACCCTGCGCCGCAAGCTGGGCGGCTACCCGCTCGCCCCCTACATCGATATCCGCATCGCCCAGCACCGTATGACCGCCGGCGATGACACCATGGTGGCGGAGACCATCGCCCGCTACCCCGACATCCCCGAATCCCGCGACCTTCATCTGGCGTGGATCAAGAACCTCGCCAAACGGGGGCAGTGGCCCGCGGTGGCCGAGCAACTGACCCGCCTACCGGCCGCCGCCGTCCGTTACCCGCGCATCGCCATGCTGGCGGCGTTCTACAGCGGCAACCGCGCCGATGCAGTGGCGCGCTTCTCCCGCTACTGGCAGCGCGGCGGGCGGATCACCCACGCCCTCGCCCCCATTGCGCGGGCGTGGCGGCGTGCCGGCAACCCGACCAATCAAGCCCGCTGGCAGCGTATCACGAGGTTGATGCCGCAAGGGAAATGGCGCCTTGTGCGCCCGCTGCTCACCCATCTTCGCGCCACCGACCGCCAGTTGGTCGCCCACTGGCATCGGGGGCAGCGCCACCCCGACACCGTGCTTGCCCGGTGGCCGCTACCGTCGCGCCCCTCCGCCCACGAGGCGCAGGTGCTCACCCGCCTGCTGCGCCGCCTGTCGCTTAGGGAGCCTGAGTCGGCGTGGCACTACGCGACGCGGCTGCAACTGGCCTTCGACCACCGGCAGTGGCTGGCGCTGCAACGCAACCTAGCGCTGCGCGCCGCCCGCCATCAGCTCCCCGTCGCCGCGACCTGGCTAGCGCAGCTTCCCGATGCGGCACAGAACGACGCCACCCGCGGCTGGCGCACCCGGTTGCTGCTGCAGGCGCGCGATTGGCGGGGGGTGTTGCAGGCGATCAGCGCCATGCCCGACCGACAGCGCCGCCAACCGGAGTGGGCCTATTGGCAGGCGCGCGCGCTGGAGCAGGTGGGCAAACCGGACGCCGCCAAGCTGCTGTTCGCGGTGTTGGCGCAGGAGCGCGGCTACTTCAGCTTTCTCAGCGCCGAGCGGCTGCACATCCCCTATCAGATCGCGTCACGACCGGCGGATGTGGATCACAAGCTGCTGAAAAACCTGCAGCGCATCCCGGGGATTGTCCGTGCCCACGAGTGGCTTGTTCTCGGGCTGCAGAGCAAGGCGCGGCGCGAGTGGTTTCGCGCCTTGCAGGAGATGACCCCGGCCAAATGGCGCGCCGCCGCCGCCCTCGCCAGCGGTTGGGGATGGTATGACCGCGCCA
>WFMN01000177.1 GCA_015489095.1 Mariprofundaceae bacterium
CACCCTTGGCGGCCAAAACCTTGGTGATCGCCGCCGTCAGCGTCGTCTTGCCGTGATCCACATGGCCGATCGTGCCGATATTGACATGCGGCTTGGTGCGTTCAAATTTCTCTTTGGACATCGTGCTTCTCCTTGATTCCATCGCAACAACCCCATCCGTGGAGTTGCTGCTTGACGGGAAGTGAAAAACGCGGTTTTCACTTCCCTTACAAACCAAGCACTTGCTTGCGCAAGCGCTCGGTTTGCGCGGCCGTCCGTGGCCGCGACGGCGACTTTAGGCAGTCGCCCTCCTTAACCTTTCACCCGGGCGACCACTTCCTTGGCCACATTGCCGGGAACCTCTTCATAGTGCTTGAACTGCATGGTGTAGTTGGCGCGCCCCTGCGACAGCGAACGCAACGCCGTGGCGTAACCGAACATCTCCGCCAACGGCACCTCCGCGGTGACCGCCTTGGCCATGCCCCGTTCATCCATCGACTGGATCTTGCCGCGCCGCCGGTTCAGGTCACCGACCACATCGCCCATGTACTCTTCGGGGGTGATCACTTCCACATCCATGATCGGCTCCAACAGCACCGGATTACACTTCTCGGCACCCGCCTTGACACCCATGGAGGCGGCAATCTTGAACGCCACCTCCGAGGAGTCCACATCGTGGTAGGAGCCATCGAACAGGGTCACGCGGATATCAACCATCGGGAAACCGGCGACCACACCGTTGTCCATCGCCTCTTCCGCGCCCTTGGCGACCGCACCGATATACTCGCGCGGCACCACGCCGCCGACGATCTTATCGACAAACTCGAAGCCAGCACCCGGCTCCATCGGCTCCAGCTTGAGCCAGACATGGCCATACTGACCGCGGCCACCGGACTGGCGGACGAACTTCCCTTCCACCTCGGTGGTGCCGCGAATCGTCTCGCGGTAGGCCACCTGCGGCTTGCCGACATTGGCATCGACCGAAAACTCGCGTTTCAGGCGGTCAACGATAATCTCAAGATGCAGCTCGCCCATGCCGGAGATGATGGTCTGACCGGTCTCCTCATCGGTATGGACGCGGAACGAGGGATCCTCCGCCGCCAGCTTGCCCAGCGCGACGCCCATCTTCTCTTGATCGGCCTTGGTCTTGGGCTCGATCGCCACCGAAATCACCGGATCGGGGAACTCCATCCGCTCCAAGATGATCTGGGCATCTTCAGCGCACAGCGTGTCGCCGGTGGTGGTCGCCTTCAGCCCCACGGCGGCCGCGATATCGCCGGCGCGCACCTCCTTGATCTCGCTACGGTCGTTGGCGTGCATCTGCAGCAGACGACCGATGCGCTCCTTGCGCCCCTTCACCGGGTTGACCACATAGGAGCCCGATTCCAGCACACCGGAATAGACGCGGAAGAAGGTGAGCGAGCCGACATAGGGGTCGGTCATCACCTTGAACGCCAAGGCGGCGAACGGCGCGTCATCGGAGGAGGGACGGGTGTCCTCCTCCTCGGTTTTCACATCGATGCCCTTGATCGCCGGCACATCGAGCGGCGACGGCAGATAGCTCACCACCGCGTCGAGCAGGGTCTGCACCCCTTTGTTCTTGAAGGCGGTACCACACAGCACCGGAACTAGGTCGATATTAAGCACCGCCTTACGGATACAGGCGTTGAGCGCCTCTTCGGAAACCGGCTCGCCCTCGAGGTAGGACTCCATCAGCGCCTCATCGAACATCAGCACCGAATCGAGCAGCATCTCGCGATACTCATCGGCCTGATCCTGCAGCTCGGCGGGGATCTCCTCCACCGTGTACTCCGCCCCCATGGTCTCATCCTTCCACAGGATCGCCTTCATCTTGACCAGATCGACCACCCCCTTGAAGGTATCTTCCGATCCGATCGGCAGGTTGAGCGGCACCGCGTTGTGACCGAGCCGCTCCTTGATCTCGTTCACCACGCGAAAGTAGTCGGCGCCCACGCGATCCATCTTGTTGACAAAGGCGATACGCGGCACCTCGTAACGGTCGGCCTGACGCCACACCGTCTCCGACTGCGGCTCCACGCCACCCACCGCGCAGAACACACCCACCGCGCCATCGAGCACGCGCAGCGAACGCTCCACCTCGATGGTGAAGTCCACATGGCCGGGGGTGTCGATAATGTTGATCTGGTGGTTGTCCCAAGTGCAGGTGGTGGCGGCCGAGGTGATGGTGATGCCGCGCTCCTGCTCCTGCTCCATCCAGTCCATGGTGGCGGCGCCGTCGTGCACCTCGCCGATCTTGTGGGAGACGCCGGTGTAGTACAACACGCGTTCGGTTGTCGTTGTCTTGCCTGCGTCAATATGGGCCATGATGCCGATATTGCGCACACGCGCTAATGGGGTCTTGCGTGCCACAGTCCCTACTCCTTACACCAGATACTTAAAACTATAAAGAACGAAAAAAGAAAACTACCAGCGGAAATGCGAGAACGCCTTGTTGGCCTCCGCCATCCGATGGGTCTCATCACGCTTCTTGAACGCCCCGCCGCGCTCCTGCACCGCGTCGGCGATCTCGTAGCCCAACCGCTCCGCCATGGTGTGCTCGCTCCGCTTGCGGGCATACTCCACCAGCCAGCGCACCGCCAGCGACTCCTGACGCCGCTCCGACACCTCGATCGGCACCTGATAGGTGGCGCCACCCACACGACGGGACTTCACCTCAACCAGCGGACGCACCGCCTCCAGCGCGCGATGCAACACCTCCAGCGGCTGCGAGCCGGTCTTCTGACCGGCGATTTCCATCGCCTCATAGACGATCGACTCCGCGATCGACTTCTTGCCGTCGAGCATCACTTTATTCACTACTGTCGAAACCTTGACATCACCGTACTTGGCGTCGGGGGTGACAGGCTTACGGGTTGGCGGTCCTTTCCGTGGCATTTACTTCAATCCTCTCGAAAACTTACTTGG
This sequence comes from Mariprofundaceae bacterium, assembly GCA_015489095.1. Classification (GTDB taxonomy): domain Bacteria; phylum Pseudomonadota; class Zetaproteobacteria; order Mariprofundales; family J009; genus S009-29. The sequence continues at coordinate 2,926 of WFMN01000177.1, forward strand.
GACGCTTGGCGCCATACTTCGAACGCGCCTGCTTGCGACCTTCCACGCCGGAGGCATCGAGCACACCGCGCAGGATGTGGTAACGCACACCGGGCAGATCCTTCACACGACCACCGCGAATCAGCACCACCGAGTGCTCCTGCAACCGATGCCCCTCGCCGGGAATATAGGCCGTCACCTCGAAGCCGTTGGTCAAACGGACACGCGCCACTTTACGCAGCGCCGAGTTCGGCTTCTTCGGAGTGGTGGTATAGACACGGGTGCAGACGCCACGACGCTGTGGGCAGGCCTGCAGCGCGGGCACCTTGTTGATCTTGCGTTTGTCCACTCGCGGTTTACGAATCAGCTGGTTAATGGTTGGCATATCTACCTCAATTTCAGTGTCTGCGCAGCCGATAGGCCGGTCGCAAAGGGCGGCGAACCGTAGCGAGCAGCCATATGGGTGTCAACAGAGGCCTCACGCGGCGGGAAAAAGGGGGGAGATCACCCCTCCCCCACAACCACATCAAAACAGCGGCCGCAGAGCGCATGATGCACGGCGTGGTCGGGCGCCTTGGGCGCTGCAACTGTCCAGCAACGGGGGCATTTGCTACCGGAAGCAGGCAGCAACGCCAGCGCCTCGCCCTCTTCGACCGCGGCGACAATCAACAGTTGCGCCAGCTCCGCATCGACGGCGAGCCCCGCATCCGCCGGCACCACCACCTTGGCCGCGATCGACGATTTGATCGTCCCCTCCTTCTTGGCCGCGTCGAGCAGGGTGTTGACCCGCTCGCGCAGGTCGAAAAAGCGATCCCACCACCCCTCGTCAATCGCGCACGGCGCAGGTTCCAGCAGGGTTTGCAGATGGACACTCCCCGCACTTCCGGGCAGAAACTGCCACGCCTCTTCCGCCGTGAACGGTAGAATCGGCGCAATCAGCCGGATCAAGGTGTTGGCAATGGTATAGAGCGTGGAGCGCGCCGAGCGACGCCGCGGCGAATCGGCACCGTCGCAGTAGAGCCGATCCTTGATCACATCGAGGTAAAAGCCACCCATCTCCACCGCGCAGAACTGCTGCAACTGCTGGGCGATGCGGTGAAAACGGTAGCTGTTGTAATCGGCCACAACACCCACACTCAACCGGTGCAGCCGGTGCAGCGCCCAGCGATCCACCGCGCTGCACGCCTCCTGCGGCACCAGATCGCAGGCAGGGTCGAACCCGTCGAGGTTCCCCAGCATGAAGCGGATGGTGTTGCGCAACCTCCGGTAGCCCTCGCTGCGCTGCTTGATGATGGTGTCGCTGATACGGATATCGGCGGAGTAGTCCTCACTCGCCACCCACAGCCGCAGGATATCCGCCCCCAACTGCTGGATAATCTTCTGCGGCGCCACCACATTGCCGCGCGACTTCGACATCTTGTTGCCGTTGCCGTCAACCACGAAGCCGTGGGTCAGCACCCCCTTGAACGGGGCGACCCCGCGCGTGCCGACGCTCTCCAGCAGCGAGGACTGAAACCAGCCGCGATGCTGATCCGACCCCTCGAGGTAGAGATCGGCGGGCGACGCCAGCGCCGGGTTCTGCTCCAGCACGCAGGCGTGGGTCGAGCCGGAATCGAACCAGACATCCAAGATATCGCGCTCCTGCGAGAAGCGGCTGCCGCCGCAATCGGGGCAGGTTGCCCCCTGCGGCAAAAACGCCTCCACGCCGAGCCGGAACCAGACATCCGCCCCCTCCTGCGCCACCTTGGCCGCCACCGCCTCGATCACCTCGGCGGTCGTCACCCCGTGCGAGCCGCAGTCGTCGCAGCGGATCACCGTGATCGGCACCCCCCAGTTGCGCTGGCGTGACACGCACCAATCTGGCCGCCCCTCCACCATGGTGCGGATACGGTTCTCGCCCCACTCCGGCGTCCACGCCACCTTGCCGATCTCCGCCAGCGCCCGCTGCCGCAGCCCATTCTTCTCCATGGAGATAAACCACTGCGGCGTGGCGCGGAAGATGAGCGGCTTGTGGCAGCGCCAGCAGTGGGGGTAGGCGTGCTGCACCGTGCGATCATCAAGCAGCGCCCCGCACCCGCGCAGGTGGTCGATCACCAGCGCGTTGGCCTTGGAGACATGCTGCCCCCCGACCACCGGCGTATCGGCGGCGAACACCCCGTGGTCATCCACCGGGTTAAACGGCGTAAGCCCATAGCGGCAGCCGATCGCATAATCCTCCTGCCCGTGGCCGGGCGCGGTATGCACCGCCCCGGTGCCCGCCTCCAGCGTCACATGGTCGCCGACCAGAATCGGTGCATCCTGATCGAGGTAGGGGTGACGAAAGCGGCGCCGATCGAGCGCCGCGCCGGCAAACTCGGCCACCACCTCACCGGCCACGCCCACCGATTTCAGCACCCCGTCCGCCAGCTCCCGCGCCAGAATGAGCATCTCGCCCGCGCGCAGGTTGGCGACCTCGTTGCCGGATGTCAGCCGCACCGCCACATAGCGGTAATCCGGCCCCACCGACACCGCCAGATTGGCGGGAATCGTCCATGGCGTGGTGGTCCAGATCACGATGGAAACAGCCCCTTCCAGCGCCGGGTCGATATCGGCGAGCGGCTCACCGGCGGCAAACTTCACCAGAATCGAATGCGAGGTGTGCTCCTCGTGCTCCACCTCGGCCTCCGCCAGCGCGGTGGCGCACGACACACACCAGTGCACCGGCTTCGCCCCTTTATAGAGGCCGCCGTTGTGCAGAAAACGGCCGATCTCGCGCACGGTGTTGGCCTCGAAGGCGTAATCCATGGTGACATAGGGGTTCTCCCAGTCGCCGGCGACCCCCAACCGCTTAAACTCCTCGCGCTGCACATCGATCTGACCGCGGGCGTAGTCTCGGCAGGCGGCGCGGAACTCCGAATCGCCAACATCCGCCATCTTGCGCTTCTTTTTCTTGAACTTCTCCTCGACTTTCAGCTCGATCGGCAGCCCGTGGCAGTCCCACCCCGGCACATAGGGGGCGTCGAACCCCTGCATCGACTTGGCGCGCACCACCACATCCTTGAGGATCTTGTTGACCGCGTGGCCGATGTGGATGTTGCCGTTGGCGTAGGGCGGGCCGTCGTGGAGCACAAACTTCGGCGCCCCCTTGCGCGCCGCGCGCAGCTTGCGGTACAGCCCGTCGCGCTCCCACTGCTCCAGCCACTTCGGCTCCTGCCTGGGCAGGTTGCCGCGCATCGGAAAGTCGGTCTTGGGCAGAAAAACGGTCGGTCGGTAATCGGGCGTTTGGGGTTCGGATGAATCGCGCATGACAGCTCCAACGGTTGAAAAATTGGCGCGCACGCTAACCGTGCCAACCACGGATGCCCATTCCCCCTTCGACATCGCCCCCGCGTGGTGTCAGGGTTCCGCCGCAAACTTTCGCGGGAGGTCGCAATCCAATGGCTGAAAAACAGGCGGTGTTTCATTTTGTCGATGACGATCCGGTCATCCGCTCCTTCATGCTGGAGTTGGTGCCCGACTTAGGTCATGAGATCAAGGTGTTCGCCAGCGCCGCCTCCTACCTTAGCTACACCAAGAGCGAGATATTCCGCCTGCCCACCGCCGTGCTAACCGACATCCAGATGCCCGACATGAACGGCTTCGAGCTGGCCGACACCCTGCGCGCGCAGTTCCCCTACCTGAAGATCGCGCTGGTCACCGGCTACCCCAGCTACAAGGCCAACAAGGATCACCCCGGCTGCTTCTTCATGTCCAAGCCCTTCTTCCCCGCCGACCTAGGCGCACTGCTGGGGGCGCTAAGCTGCTGCCACTACGGCGAAGCGAACCCGGACATCTTGAAAAAGGATAGCCCGAAATGCGACATGGGGCTCGAGCACAACTGCCCGTTTAAGTAAGTTTATTTTCACCACAGAGGCACGGAGGCACAGAGGAAAGAAGGAAAAGGGGTCGTCATGCCGGACTTGATCCGGCATCCACCAACACCACAACCCCCGCCGGAGGGCTGTAGGGTTTTTCACCACAGAGGCACGGAGGCACAGAGAGAAGAAGAAAGGGGTTGTCATCGCCATCCCGCCCATCCGTCATTCCCTCCGTGTCTCCGTGCCTCTGTGGTAAACCTCTATTCCCTCCGTGTCTCTGTGGTAAACCTCCGCGCCTCCGCGGTGAAAAAGAATTGAACCACAGAGACACGGAGGCACAGAGAGAAGAAGAACAAGGGTTGTCATCGCCATCCCCCATTCCCTCCGTGCCTCTGTGCCTCTGTGGTAGACCTCTATTCCCTCTGTGTCTCCGTGCCTCTGTGGTAAACCTCCGCGCCTCCGCGGTGAATGTTCACTCCACCAGCGGTAGGTACACCTTGAACCGCGACCCTTTACCCACCTCGCTCTCCACCTCGACCACCCCGTGGTGGGTGGCGATGGTGCCAAACGCCGACGACAGCCCCAATCCCGCCCCCTCGCCCACCTCCTTGGTGGTGAAAAAGGGCTCGAAGATGCGCGGCAGCACCTCCTCCTCGATCCCGCAGC
>WFMN01000178.1 GCA_015489095.1 Mariprofundaceae bacterium
ACCCAGGCGATGGTGGAGATCAAGGCCTTTGTCGATCACTTCGCCGGCGCTGAGCTGGAGTGCTTGGAGCATTTCGATGCCAAATATGTACGGGCGATCGACTATGTCAGTAAATCGAGCCATCGCCGCAGCCCCAAGGTGGTGCTGCTGATCGATATCTCCGGCGATGATGATAGCGCGGTGGCGAAGGCGGCCTCCGAGGTGTGCCGCATCACCTCCAACGGTGGTGGCGAGGGGTTTGTGGCGGTGTCGGCGGAGGATCGCAGCCGTTTCTGGTCCGATCGCGGGCGCATGGCCGCGATTGCCCGCCATACCCGCGCCTTCAAGCTCAACGAGGATGTGGTGATCCCGCTCCACCGGCTGGCGGCCTACAGCGACTTTATCGAGCGGCTCAATATCGAGCAGTCGCTGGCCAACAAGATTGAGATCGCCACCGCGCTGGAGGGGGTGCTGAATGGCGCCTTGCCGACCGCCGACTCCATGCTGAAGGAGAAGCTCAATCAGGCGTTGATGCTGGTGCGGCGGGTGCGCGCCCAGTGGCAGGGGTACCTCTCCCGGCTGGATGAGCCGGCGCGGGCGGTGCTGGGGATGGAGTGCGGCAAGGTGTCGCTGTTCAAATGGATTCAGCACGGCGATCTGCGCATCTCGGCGCGCAAGGAGCTGGAGCAGCCGATCCATCAGCGCCTCTACGGCTATGAGTCGCTGATCGCCGAGTTGAAACAGGCCTACCGCAAGGCGCTGTCGTCGCGGCTGGTGATCGCCACCCACATGCATGCCGGCGACGGCAATGTGCATACCAATATCCCGGTCAATTCCAACGACTACCAGATGATGAAAAAGGCGCACCATCTGGTCGAGCAGGTGATGGCGAAGGCGACGGAGCTGGGCGGGGTGATCTCCGGCGAGCACGGTATCGGCATCACCAAGCTGCCGTGGCTCAACCGGGCGCATCTGGAAGAGGTGGCCGATTATCTGCAGCAGGTCGATCCCGATCGTCTCTTTAATCGCGGCAAGCTGACCCCCGACAGCGACATGTCGCTCACCTACACCCCCAGTTTCAACCTGCTGGAGCATGAGGCGATGATCCTAGAAGCGGCGGAGATGACCGAGCTCTCCGAGGTGATCAGCCCCTGCCTGCGCTGCGGCAAGTGCAAGCCGGTCTGCAACACCCATTTTCCGCGTGCCGATATGCTCTACTCGCCGCGCAACAAGATTCAGGCCTCGGGCGGGATGATCGAGGTCTTTCTCTACGAGTCGCAGCGTGGTGATGGCATCTCCTTCGAGCAGTTTCGCGGCCTGCGCGATGTGGCTGACCACTGCACCATCTGCCACAAGTGCGAAACGCCGTGTCCGGTCAATATCGATTTCGGCGATGTGACTGAAAAGATGCGCGCGCTGCTGAAGAAGAACGGGCAGGCGGGCAGTTCGCTGGGCAGCAAGATGGCGCTGCTCTTTCTCGGTCTGCAGCGGCCGGTGGCGGTGTCGCTGATGCGCGATGTGATGATCAACTGGGGCTATCGCGGCCAGCGGATGTTGCACCGCTTGGCGCGGTGTAGTGGGCTGCTTCGTTCGCCCCCTGCCGGCAAGCGTAACCTCGACGGGGTGGCAGCGCAGGTGATCAACTTTGTCGAGCGCCCGCTGCCGGTGGCGCCGCATCGTACCGCGCGGCAGTTGCTAGGCATCGAGTCGCGGGCGAGCAACATGATCCCCATCGTGCGCGACCCCAACCGCGCCAACGGGGCGGCGGTGTTCTACTTTCCCGGTTGCGGTTCCGAGCGGCTCTACTCGCAGGTCGCCATGGCGACGGTGGCGGCGCTATACGATCTTGGGTTGAATGTGGTGCTGCCCCCCTCCTACCTCTGCTGCGGCTATCCCAGTACGGCTTCCGGCGATGCGCAGCGTGGCGAGCAGATCAGCTACGACAACCGGGTGCTGTTTCATCGCATGAAAAACGCCCTCTCCTACCTCGATTTCGAGGCGGTGGTGGTCTCCTGCGGTACCTGTTTCGACCAGTTGACCCACTACCATCTGGAGCAGGCGTTTCCCGACGCGCCGCTGATCGATATCCATGAATACCTGATGGAGAAGGGGGTGTCGGTGAGCGAGGCCAGCGGCAAACGCTACCTCTACCACGACCCCTGCCACACCCCGCTTAAACGCTACGGCAGCGAAGCGGCGATCCGCGCGCTGCTGGATGCCGATGCGGTTGCCTCTCCCGACTGCTGCGGCGAGGCGGGAACCATGGCGGTGGCCTCGCCTGAGATCGCGGGCAAGATTCGCGCCCGCAAGGAGGAGTCGCTGGCCAAGGTGGCGGAAGCGGGAGATACTATCCTGACCTCCTGCCCCTCCTGCCTACAGGGGCTCTCGCGGTTGGAGAAGTCGGCCAAGGTGGAGGCCGATTATCTGGTGGTGGAGCTGATGCGTCAGCGCAAAGGGGAGGAGTGGCAGCAGCAGTTGACGGCCAGCCTGAAGACGAACGGGGTGGAGTGGGTGCTCATGTAGGCCGGGTGGCCCGGTGGGTGATGCGTGTGTCGGCCTACTGGCGCGAGGATGCGCTTGCGATCCCCATCCGTGGATGGAGCCTGATGATGAAGGCATAGGGATCCGCAGGGGAGCCGAACACAATGCGGTGGTGGTTGTTGCGCAGGGCAACGGTGGAAGTGGCGGGCACCTTCGGCAGCGGCTCGTCGTCGATCAACAGAAACGCGCCGGTGTGTGCCAGCAGCAGTTCCAGTCCGTCGCCATCGGATGTGTGCTGTAGCGTCAGGTGGTTGGCGGCGATGGTCGGGTCTGGGGTCGGAAGGCGAATGTCCGCCGGCGTATCGGGCTGGAATAGATCGGAGACGGTAACCGGGGGGCGGTAGGCGCCGAACACCCACGGCAGGTGGGTCACGGGAACGGAGTGGCCGCATAGCGCCTGCGATGCTAGGTCATTATCAGGGGTGATGGTGGCGTAGGGGTGATCGGATGGCGTGCGTTGCCGGTGGTCGTTCTGCTGTTGCAGCGATTGCAGCCGCGAGAAGAGCGATGCCAACAGCGGCACGATATCGCTGGCGGAGCCGTTGGCGAGACGCACCATGGTGGTGCGATCAATCACCTCCATGGTGCCATCGGTGAGGGCGACGACCGACGCGGTACGGGTCGGGCTTAGCCCCATCAGCCCCAGTTCGCCGACGATTTCGCCGGGGCCGAGGGTGGCGATGATGGTCGGCTGCGGATTGCCTGCCCGCTGCACCTGAACCCAGCCGGTGCGAATGATGTAGGCGATCGCCTCCTGATCGCCTTGCGCGATCAGGGTTTCGCCTTGGTGAAAGGGGTGGTGTTTAGGCATGGATCAAAGCAAAAGCCGCCTCCCAGCGAACCGAGAGGCGGCTGCTCGGAAAGGAACTTAGAGCTTGTCGGCCTCGCTGGCGAGGTAGCTGGCCACGCCGTCGCCGTCGGGGGTCATCCCCTTGGCGCCTTTGTTCCAGCCGGCGGGGCAGACTTCGCCATGCTCTTCGGTGAACTGTAGGGCGTCGATCATGCGCAGCATCTCATCGATGTTGCGCCCCAGAGGCAGGTTGTTAACCACCTGATGCTGCACCACGCCCTCCTTGTCGATGAGGAATGAGCCGCGCAGGGCAACATCGCCGCCCAGCAGGTGAATCTTGCAGCCATCTTCATCCTCGACGGTCTGGTTGTTGATCAACACATCGTAGTCGGCGGAGATCTTCTTGGTCAGGTCGGCGACCAGCGGATAGGAGACGGCGCCGATGCCGCCTTTGTCCACCGGGGTGTTGCGCCACGCCAGATGGGAGAACTGGGAGTCGATGGAGACACCGATCACCTGCACGCCACGCGATTCGAACTCCTTGATGCGGTGGTCAAAAGCGATCAGTTCGGTGGGGCAGACAAAGGTGAAATCCAGCGGGTAGAAGAAGAGAACCACATACTTGCCCTTGTGGGACGAGAGGGTGAAATCCTCCTGGATGGTACCATCCGCCAACACGGCGGTGGCGGTAAAATCGGGTGCCTGACGGCCTACGAGAACGCTCATAACAACTCCTTAAATTGATTGAAGTACAAATTGCTTCCATCGCCGCAACTATTCAGCTCATCCCATGATTTGCTCGCTAGCTGCGTTGAACATGCTCATGTGCGAACAGCACACTAAAGCGTGTTCGCCTTGCTATCGAACAAATCACGGGCGATCTAAACAGTTACCCATCGTCAACAGTCCGTTCGTGAACCTTTGGCGATATCATCACGGATGGATGACCCTGCTGCCGACATCGGCAGGCAAGGGCGAAGCGTAAGTCCGATTCATCAGCATGGCAATGCCGGTGCGGCTCCGCCTCTCTCAGCCGCTTGTGGCGGGTAGCGCTCTTTAGTGTATGATATTGGTTGGAGGCGTGATAAAGGGATTGATGATCTGTAGGCTGCCTATCTGCTGCTGGTGTTGCATGTCTTCACTGAGCAGGTAGTGGCAATCAAGAAATAGTCCCGCTGCAATCACCAAGCTATCCCACCAAGAATAGTGGAACTGATCCTGAATGTCCCATGCCGATTCGATGAGGTGAGATGATATTTCCAACGGTTGCCATACGGTCAGCGCACGCAAATCCAATCTGGCCTGCTTGATGGATAGCCCCGGATTGAGCTTTTGGGTGACCGTGACATAATATTCGCTCATCACCTGCGCGCTGATGCGACCAGCCTCCTGTTGCCACAGCATCGTTAGCCATGCCTGCGCCTTGCGTTGTTTATCCGGTTCGCTGCTATCTCGCGAATAGACGAGGATGTTGGTATCGACGAAGCAGCTAACGCTCATGCAATGCGTTGCGCTCGGGGTAGCCGGTGGCGTTTTTTAACGGTTGGGGCTCCACAGCGAGGAACTGATGCATCGCCTGTGTGTAGCCGGTTTTCTCTTTTTTCATCCGTTTTAGCAATGTTCCAAGGATTTGTGAAACGCTGGTGTTGTGTTCGGCCGCCCACACTTTTGCCCAGCGGGCGACATCATCTTCCAGTTTGATGGTGACATTCCTCATGGTGAGATTCTAGTGCTGCACGATCTTCGTGTCAATGTGGTCGCGGGATTTGTTTTAGGAACGCCCGTAGCAGGCCTGGGCTGTTTTGTTTTAGTGACTGGCGCAGTGCGATATCGGGGGCTCCCCGCTGCTCGGCGGCCGATAGCCTGTTGAGCAGTTGGTAGTGGCGCCAGCCGATGGTTCCGCCGGCGTGGGCGAAGAGAGGTGGTTCGGTTTGTAGCGGATAACGCAGCGCGATCAGCGCCGGAAAATCGCTGATGGCGATGGCATCCTCGCCGCACGCACTCTCCAGTTGAGTGAACTGCCGCCACACCCCGTGCAATCCGTCGGGGCGCAGATCCGTGGTCGCCAACGCGCTGGCGGCGGCATCCGGGTGGAGCCAGCAGAAGAGCATCCATCCCTCCCGTGCCGCCTGATGGTCGCCCATCGCCGACAGGGCGGTGATGCGCCGATGGTGGAGCGGCGGATAGGCCGTCCAGTCGGCGACGCGATCGACCGCGGCCAAGCACTCCTCCCAGTCGCGCGCCTGCAGCAGCGGGTAGCTGGCGTGATACTCCGGATGCGCCGGGTCGAACGGCAGATCAACCATCGCCGCCGCGGCAGCCCGCCAAAGCGGAGACGCGACATCGTACTCGCCGGTGGGAAACTCTTCTTTGGCGGCGGGGATCACCACCCGCATGAGCCGCTCCAACCACCGAATCGGATCGGCAACGGTTTCGTTTTCGAGCGCGTCGTGGATGGCCTCTAGCCGTGTCAGCGCGGGCGCGTTGCCAAGCTCGGCGCGGGCGCGGCGCATCAGTCTGTGGTAGTCCGCGCTTCGGTTGCGTACTGCGCTACGCAGGCGGTTGAGCAAGATGGTGCGTGGTGTATCGAGAAACAGATCGAGCTGCCGCCGGTTCCGCCTAGGTGCGAGTCGCTTCTGAAACCGCTGATTTTGCGCGTCGTTATGGAACAGGCGCAACGGGTCGCCATCGGTGTCGCCCCACGGCCGCCATGTGGTCTCGATACTGGTCAGTTTCAGCTGCTGCTCGGCGTAGCGCATGGCCGTGGTGAGCAGCGCATCGAGCCACCGCGGATCGGCGTCGATCGCCGCCTCCAGCGCGGTGATCTGGCCGCTGCACCACGCCGCGTAGTCGCGCTGCCGCAGCAGTCGGCAGGTGAGGAGGAAGGTGACCGCGTCCCAGTGGCCACGGTCGGCGACGCTCTGCTCCACCAGAGCGGGAATATCGCGTTCCTCGATGCGGGCGATGGCTAGCGTTCCACTCCGTGGTGGCGCAGCTGCCGCGCTTCCTTGAGCAGCCCCTTCCGCCCGAGCAGCAGGCGCAGGTGGTTGCCGCCGGCTTTGTGCCAGCAGTGGGCGCCGCGCAGCCCCGCCAGCAGCAGCGCCCGCACGCGGTTGGTGTTGTCGGGTTGACGCAGGTATTCCGGTTTGCCCCGAACGATCACCCTAGGTTTGAGGTGGCTGATGGTGTCGCCGTAGAGCGCGGCGATGCTGGCGATGATGGTGGGATGGGTGAGCTCGCCGAAATAGTCGGCCTGCCTGTGGATGCGTTCGAGGCCGGCGGCGAGCTGTTGTAAGGTGTCGGGGTGGTGGCGGAGCTGTTTTTCGATGCCGATCAGGTTGGCGGCGTAGGTCAGCATCGGCTTGGCGTCACTGGCATCGATGTCACCGCCGAACAGCTTTTCGACCATGCGAAACCCCTCGTTGAGGTGGCTGCTGTGACCGCCGTAGAGGGCGATGGCATCTTCTCCTTGGATGAACAGGGCGGAGATGGAGTGGACAAACGGAGCTTGGTCGCAGCGGCCGCGGCGGGCAACACTGTGCACCAGTTGCACCGGTTGCAGAATGGCGGCCAGCCCCGCTGCCCGCTGTACCTGTTTGTTCATGACTCCAGCAGGTTGAGCGCCTGCTCCAGCCCGCCGTGATCGATGGCGGCGTCGGCCTCGGCGCGCACCTTGGCCTTGGCGTGGAAGGCGATGCCCAGCCCCGCCGCCGCCAGCATGGGGAGGTCGTTGGCGCCATCGCCGACGGCCACCGTCTGCCGGGTGGGGATCGACCAGCGGGCGGCCTGCTCCAGCAGCAGCCGTTTTTTTGCGCCGCTATCGATGATCTCGCCCAGCACGCGGCCGGTGAGGCGCTGATCGACGATCTCCAGCACATTGGCGGCGGTGAAGTCGAGCGCCAAGCGCTGCTGGAGTTGGTCGGTAAAGTAGGTAAAGCCGCCGGAGACCAGCCCCACGCGCCAGCCGTGGTCGTGCAGGGTGGTGATCAGCGCTTCGGCGCCATCGGTGAGTTCGATGCACTCATCATAGACCCGCTGCAGCACCTGGGCATCCAGCCCTTGAAGCAGCGCCACCCGTTCGATCAGCGAGGCGGCGAAGTCGATCTCCCCCTCCATCGCGCGCTGGGTGATGGCGGCGATTTTTGCCTTGATGCCGAGAAAATTGGCAATCTCATCAATGCATTCGCACTGGATGAGGGTGGAGTCCATATCCATGAACAGCAGGCCGGGCTGCTTGAGGGTGGGGCGGGTCGTCATGCGCTGCAATGCTCCAGCAGTGGGGTGAGAAAATCAACGCAGATGGCGATCTTTTGCGCGCTGCCGCCGTCGCTGCCAAAACGGAGCGTGATCGCGCCGTCGGGGGTGAGGGCAAAGCGGTGCGGTTCCGCTTGCACCTGCCGCATCAACCGCGCGGGGTCGATGGGGGAGTCGGCGGTGAAGTGGATGCACGCCTGCTGGCGGCTGATGTCGATGCGTTTGATGCGCAGCCGAGTGGCGCGCCAGCGCAGCCGTGCCAGCGACAGGCAGAGCAGCGCTTCGGCCGGTGGCATGCCAAAGCGGTCGCTGATCTCGTCGATCAATCTGTCGGCGGTTTCGTCATCAGTGATGCGGCTGATGCGGCGGTAGAGCGCCAGCCGTTCGCCCATCTGCGGGATGTAGGCGGGAGGGAGCATGGCGTTGAAGGGGTGCTCGATTCTGCTCGGCGTTGGCTTCGCTTCGGCTTGGTCGCCGCGCGCCTCGCTGATCGCCTCCCCCAGCATCTCAAGGTAGAGATCGAGCCCGACCGCCGAAATCTTGCCGCTCTGCTCGGCGCCCAGCAGGTTGCCGGCGCCGCGAATCTCCATGTCCTGCCGCGCCAGCATGAAGCCCGCGCCCAGTTCGCTGTGCTCGGCAATCGCCTGTAGCCGCTCGCGGGCGTCGGGGGTCATCGCCCGGGGGTCGGGGGTAAAAAGATAGGCGAACGCCTGCCGATGGCTTCGCCCCACCCGGCCGCGAATCTGGTGCAGTTGCGCCAGCCCGAGCAGATCGGCGCGTTCCACAATCATGGTGTTGGCGTTGGGCACATCGAGCCCCGACTCGACGATGGTGGTGCAGACCAAGATATGCAGCCTCCCTTCGTGAAACGCCATCATGGCGCGGTCGAGCATGGCGGCGCCCATCTGGCCGTGGGCGACGCCGATCTCCGCCTCCGGCACCTGCTCGCGCAGACGCTGGGCAACGCGGTCGATGCTTTTGACATGGTTGTGCAGGTAGTAGACCTGCCCGCCACGGTAAAGCTCGCGTCGGATCGCCTCGGCGGCGAGATGGGGGTCGAAGCGGGTGACGATGGTGCGGATCGCCTCGCGCTCGTTGGGCGGCGTGGAGATGATGGAGACCCCGCGCAGTCCCGACAGCGTCTGATGCAGCGTGCGCGGGATCGGGGTGGCGGTCATCGTCATCAGATCCACCTTGGCGTGCATCGCTTTCAGCGCCTCCTTGTGTTTCACGCCGAAGCGGTGCTCCTCATCGACGATCACCAGCCCGAGGTCGGCGAACTTGATGGTGGGAGAGAGCAGGCGGTGGGTGCCGACGATGATCTGGATGGTTCCCGTTCGCAGGGCCGCGCGGATGCGGTCGGTTTCGGCTTTGCCTTGCAGGCGCGACAGCAGGGCGATGTCGATACCGGTGCCGGCGAACCGTTCGGTGAAGGTGGCAAAATGTTGGTTGGCGAGCACGGTGGTGGGGGCGAGCAGGGCCACCTGTTTGCCGTGGGCGGCGGCGACAAAGGCGGCGCGCATCGCCACCTCGGTCTTGCCGAAGCCGACATCGCCGCACACCACGCGATCCATCGGCAGCGGCGCGCCCATATCGGCCAGCACGGCGTCGATCGCCTGCTGCTGATCCTCGGTCTCCTCGAAGGGGAAGTTGGCGCAGAACTCCTCGTAGTCATCGCGCACCGCATCCACATCCATCGGCTCCGGCTGGGACTCGCGGCGCCGCGCCTCGGTTGCGACCAGCTCGTTGGCGATGGCGAGCAGATCCTTCTCCACCTTGGCGCGCGACTTCTTCCACTTGTCGCTGCCCAGTTTGTTGAGCGCGGGGTTGGCGTCGCCCACATAGGGGTGGAGGCGATCCAGCTCCTCCACAGGCACAAAGATCGAGGCGTCGTCGGCATATTCGATGTGGAGGAAGTCCGCCTGCTGCCCCGCCTCCACCTCCATGGTGGTGAGGCCACGGTAGCGGCCAAGCCCATGATCCTCATGGATGACCACGCTGCCGGGCACCAGCTCCTGCAACTGCTGGAACACATTGGCGCGGATGGAGGAAACCGAGCGGTGGCGGCGCTGGCTGATGCGCTGCCCCAACAGCTCGCGGCCGGTAAGCAGAAGCAGTTTGTGCGCCGGCAGCGCGAACCCCTGTTCGATAAAGCCGAGGCAGTGGGCGATGGTGTCGGGGGAGGGTGGCAGGTCGTGTAGTCCGCTGCAGGCGGCAAAGGGACGGCCGAGCGGGGTGCAGGCCTCGATCATCCGCTCCCGCTGGCCGGGGCCGTGGGCGACCAGCAGCAACCGCCAGCCTCCGTTCAGCTTGTCGGCGATCGCTTCGCGCAGGGCGTGGAGCGGCGCCTGCTTGCGGCTGAAATCGGCCAGTTCGGGGGCGGGTTCCACCGTGGGTTTAGAGAGCTTCGCCAGCGGCGTCACTTTGATGGCGCTCTCGACCGCAAACAGCTCTTGCGGGCTGATAGCGGGCTCCTCCGAGTGGCGCATGAGGTCAAACTGGGCGCGGATCTGCTCGCCGAATCGGTCGCGCGGCGGGGTGAGGTCGGCATCAAGCGCGGTGATGACGGCACGATCGGGCAGGTAATCCCGCAGGCGTGCGGTGGTTTCGTAGGCCAACGGGAGCAGCGCCTCGATGCCGGGGTGGGGGCGACCCGATTCGGCGGCGGTGAGCATGGGGTGGCCGCGCAGGTGGGGGAAGCGGGCGCGGAAGGCGGCGCAGAAACGGTCGCGACCCGCGCTGTCCAGAATTACCTCGCGCACCGGCACGGAGACGAACGCGTTGATCGCCTCGCCGGAGCGTTGGCTGTCGATATCGAAATGGTGGATGGAGTCGATCTCGTCGCCGAACAGGTCGATGCGGATCGGGGCGTCGGCGGTGGCGGGCCAGATATCGATAATGCCGCCGCGTACCGCGAACTCGCCGCTGTCCATCACCCGCTCGACCGGCTGCATCCCCGCTTCGGTAAGCTGGTGTTGCAACGCGGTCAGATCGAGCTGGTCGCCCACCTTGATCTGCCACACATGCGCCGCCACCGAGGCGGGCGGCGCAATGCGCTGCAACCAAGCGGGCAGCGCCGTAAGCAGCACGCCACGCGGCCGCGGCTCGCGTAGCAGGCGGCTTAGGGTGGCGAAGCGCTCACCGACGATGGCGTGGTGGGGGCTGACGCGGTCGTAAGGGAGCACCTCCCATGCGGGAAAGCGCCACAGATGATCGCGATGCTCCAGAAAAAAGGGCAGTTCTTCCGCCAGCGCGCGGTAGCTGCGCAGATCGGGGGTGATGTGGACGATCAGCCGATCGGGCTGCCGCGCAGCCAGTTCCGCCAGCCGCCACCCCACGGCACGGGTGGAGGTGTTCAACTTAGGTGGGCAGGTAGCGGTTAGTCGGCGTTACAACGAAAAAACAGAAGAAAACAACGCATGCCGCAACGCTAACCCAACGGCGGTGGGCTGCCCACCTGTTCGTTACGCCGCTGCCAGTGCGGGTGTGGCGTTGGGCGTACTGCTCTTCTGTTGCGGTGTGGGCTTGCTCTCCCCGTTGTGGCGGCGGTCGATCTGCAGGGCATTGCCGTTGTGCAGCTTGGCCTGATGTTTGAGTGATACCGCCACCTCGGCGGTTTCGAGGTGGCTGGTGTAGCGCCCCGGCGGGCAGGGGACGGCGCCGATGGAGAGCGAGGCCAGCCCGAAGGTGCAGGGGTTGCCGGCGCGGTCGGTGGCCTTGATGCAGCCGTTGGTGATATCTTCGTGGTCGTAAAGCGCTTCCGCCTGCTGGCGGAACGCCTCCATCATCGCCTTGACCTGCGCATCCCACTGCGGGCGCTCCTCAATGACATAGATGAAGTCGTCGCCGCCGATATGGCCGATAAAATCCTCCTCCTCGGCGTGGTCGCGCAGCAGATCGGCCAGGAGCCGGATCATCACATCGCCGCGTTCGTAGCCGTAGCGGTCGTTGAAGGCCTTGAAGTTGTCGAGATCGATGTAGCAGAGGATGAACGGCTCCCGCGCGGCAAGGCGGCGGTTGACCTCGCGTTCGATGGCGACATTGCCCGGCAGACGGGTGAGTGGGTTGCACTCCATGGCGCGGGTGATGCTCTGCTTGGTGATCTGCTCTAGGATATCATGGACATAGACCAGCCCGGCGTAACAGTTGTGTTCCGTCAGCACCACCGGTTCGTAGAGGGTGTGCGATGGGCGGTTGGTCACCAGTGGGCTGACTGCGTCGAGCGGGTCGTCGATGTCGGCGATCAGCGGTTTATCGTTCATCAGTTGGCGGATCGGCTTGCTGCCGTACAGCTCGTGGCCGTAGCGGATGGAGAAGCGGTGCAGCATAGCGTTGCGTTCGCAGATGCCGACCACCACGCCGTTGTCGACCACCGGAATCGCCATCAACTGCGGCTCTTTCTGCAGGCGGTCAAACACCAGCTCGGCGCGGGTGTTGGGGGCGACCCCGACGATGGGCAGACAGAGGGCGCCGATGCGGTCAGTGGGCTCCTGCTCCAGCGTGTCGTGGTCGTTTGCCGCCTCTGCATCCTTGTGAAAGCGGGCGTGGCTGTTGGGGTCTGGAATCGCCTCCGGGCGTCCTAGCAGGTAGCCCTGCGCGTAATCGATCTTTAGTTTGCGTGCCGCCTTGAGGTCGCACTCCTGCTCGATCCCCTCGGCGATGACATGGCAGTCGATACTGCGCGCCAGTTTGCAGATGGCGCGGGTGAACTCGCGCGCCACCGGATCATGGGAGAGTTTGCGCACGAAGTATTTGTCCATCTTGATAAAATCGGGGCGCAGCTCGTTCATCAGTTGCAGGTTGGAGTAGCCGGCGCTGAGATCATCCATGGCGATGGTCAGCCCCATGCTGCGGTAGTGGGCGGCGGCCGCCTTCAGCGCCTCCATGTCGTTGACCTGCTGATGTTCGGTCAGCTCGATCACCACCCGGCTGCAGGGCAGGTTGTGCTGGCGCAGGGCATCCAGCGTGGTGCCCTGCTGGTGGGCGCGGTCGAGCAGGCAGTTGGGGTCGATGTTGATAAACAGCTTCCCCTTGAGCGCCAGTTGCTGAAAGCGGGCGATCGCTTTCTTGCGGCACAGGCTGTCGAGGGCGAACAGCAGCCCGAACCGGCGGGCGGCGGCGAACAGCGGCTCCGGCAGGTGCAATGGGGAGTCCTTGGGGCCGCGCGACAGGGTTTCGTAGCCGAAGAGTTTGCCCTTTTTGCAATTGAAGATGGGCTGAAACAGCGGCGTGATCGCCTCGTCGTTGATGATGCGCCGTAGTTCCTGATGGAGGTCGTTGTCGTTATCGTTGCCGGGTTGCGGCTGGGATTGCGCCATGTAGCTGCGTAGTTTGATGAACATGATCGGGACTCCTGATCGGTGAAGCGTGGATGATTCGTGATCGCGCCGCATCATAGAACGCAACTATGTCATCGATGTGACATTCGACGCGAAAGTGGGCGTTGTCATACGCGTGTCACAATCAGGTGGCATGATTGAGCAGATCGCAAAAAGGAGGGGTTCGGGGAAAGGATTCCCCTCCTGCGGGCTGTAGGAGCGGTTTCCAACCGCGAATTCCACGGACGGGTTCGGGGAAAGGATTCCCCTCCTACAGGCCGTAGGAGCGGTTTCCAACCGCGAATTCCACGGAGGGGTTCGGGGAAAGGATTCCCCTCCTACGGGCTGTAGGAGCGGTCTCCGACCGCGAATTCCACGGAGGGGTTCGGGGAAAGGATTCCCCTCCTACGGACTGTAGGAGCGGTTTCCAACCGCGAATTCCACGGACGGGTTCGGGGAAGGGATTCTCCTCCTACGGGCTGTAGGAGCGGTTTCCAACCGCGAATTCCACGGAGGGGTTCGGGGAAAGGATTCCCCTCCTACGGGCTGTAGGAGCGGTCTCCGACCGCGAACTTCCGCTGGCGAGAAGGTCTGAAGGAGTTCCCAATGGCAACGGATGTGGATATACTGATTATCGAGGATGATCCCGATATCGCGTCGATGATGACCATGCAGCTCACCCACCGCAAAGGGTACCGCTGCGAGGTGGTCGATGATGGCGATCGGGCGCGGGCGTGGCTTGGGCAGTCGCGCTGCCGGCTGCTGATTCTGGATCGCATGTTGCCGGGGATGTCGGGAATGCAACTGCTGCGCTGGCTGCGCAAGGAGAAGGAGCTGGCTCGGCTCCCGGTGCTGATGGTGACAGCCCTAGGGGCGCCGCAGGAGCGGGTGCATGGCCTTTCCGATGGCGCCGATGATTACCTGCCCAAGCCCTTTGATCCCGATGAGCTGCTGGCGCGGGTGGAGGCGCTGCTGCGCCGGTGTGAACAGATGACGCAAGCCGCGGCGAAGAAGGTGGTGGATCGCCACGCCGACCCGGTGTTGGCGGAGGATGGGATGTCGGTGACCGTGGGCGGGGTGGAGCTGGAGTTGCGGCCGATGGAGCTGGCGGTGCTGAAGGTGCTGATGCGCAAGCCGGGCAAGGCGCGCAGCCGCGATTACCTGCTCGACAAGGTGTGGGGGGTGAACAACTTTGTCGAGCCGCGCACGGTGGATGTGACGGTGAAGCGGCTTAGGCAGGCGTTGAAGGAGCAGGGGATGAAGAAGTGTATCAAAACGGTGCGCGGCGTCGGCTACTGCTACCGCGCGCCATCCGCGACCAAAGGGGAGTGATGCTGCTCCATCTGATCGGGCTGGCGCTGGCGCTGCTGCTGGTCGGCTGGTTCGGTGTGATGCCGCTCAGGCGGCGCAACGCTACCTTGCAGCGCGAGGTGGATGCGCTGCGTGCCGATTCGCTGCGGCGGCAGGCGGCGGTCGATACCATGCTGGGGCAGTTAAAGGATATGGTGGTGCGCATGGATCGGCAGGGGCGGGTGTTGTGGGCCAACCCGCGCGCCGAAGAGATGCTGCCGCTGCCCGCGGCCGGCGATAGCGGCGCGGATAGCCTGCTGTCGATGGTGCAGATGCGGCGTGATCCCGATTGGGGGCCGAGATTGAAGCGGGCGTTGCGGCGGCTGCCGGAGCTGACCCCGCTGCCGGTGCTGCATCTGGATAACAACGGTTCGGGGCAGGTGGTGAGCTTTTCGCTGCAACTGCTGCCGCTGGGTGACGACCAATCGGTGCTGCTGTGCAACGATATCACCGAATCGTTGCAGCAACAGCAGCAGCGGGACGCGCTGTTCGTTAATCTGATGCACGATCTCAAAACGCCGTTGACCAGCCTGATCGGCTACAGCAACACACTGACGACGCTGGGGGAGAACAAGCAGGTGCGCGAAGAGGCGACCGCGGCGATCAACCGCGCCGCCAAGCGGGTCAATCGCCTGCTCGACGGGTTGATGGCGCTGGCCAACAGCGAGGCGGGCGCGGGGGGTGAGGCGAGCTGCGATGCGGCGGAGATGGCGCGGTTGGTGGTGGAGGATATGGCCGATAGCGCCCGCCGGCGGCAGGTGCGGCTGGTGTTGCAGGCGGATGAGGGGCTGCGGCCGGTGGCGATGGCACCCGGTAGTTTCGAGCGGGTACTGTTCAATGTGGTGGAAAACGCGGTTCTCCACGCGCCGGAGGGGAGCGCGGTCACCATCACCCTGCGCGACGAGGGCGCGATGCTGCGGGCGGAGGTGGCGGATCACGGCTGTGGCGTGCCCAACGAGAGCATCCCCAGATTGACGGAGCGTTTTTATCGCCTCGACGACAGCCGTTCCAAGGGTGGGCACGGTCTCGGGCTGGCGATTGTGGCCGAGCAGTTGCAGCAGTGCGGCGGTACGCTGGAGATCAGCAACCACCTTCCATCCGGCTTGCTGGTGACGATGCGGATTCCGTTCCTATTGCCTGATGCGGAATAGCCATTACAGTTGCCGGGCATGAGCGGAGCGCCAACCAACAGCAATCTGATCTGGATGGATCTGGAGATGACGGGGCTATCCCCGGAAACCGATACCATCCTAGAGATCGCCACGCTGGTGACCGACGATAACCTAGAGGTGGTCGCCGAAGGGCCGAATCTGGTGATCCACCAGCCGGATAGTGTGTTGGAGGGGATGGATGCGTGGTGCCGCCAACACCACGGCGATTCCGGGCTGACCGAGCAGGTGCGCAACTCCGCCGTCTCGCTGGCGGAGGCCGAACAACAGACACTGGCGTTCATCAAGCGCCACGCCGGTAGGCGCGAGGCTCCGCTGTGCGGCAACTCGATCCACCAAGATCGCCGTTTTCTGGTGCGCTACATGCCGGAAGTCGAGCAGTGGCTGCATTACCGCATGGTGGATGTGAGCACGGTCAAGGAGCTGATTGGTCGCTGGTACGGCAGCGAGGCGGTGCCCGCCAAGTCGGAAGGGCACCGGGCGATGGATGATATCCGCGAGTCGATCGCCGAGCTCAAAAGCTACCGCGAGCGTTTCTTTATCCGCTGAGGAACCCGTTCGGGGTCGGAGACCCCTCCTACGGCTTGCATTTCCCCACGCGCTGCAGCGAACCCCGTAGGAGCGGTTTCCCAACCGCGACCCCGCATCGCGCCGATCATTCGGGGTCGGAGACCCCTCCTACAGTGAAAAGATTGATGTGAACCACAAAGGCACGAAGGGAAACATGTCATGCTGGTACCGCGCCATCCATCTTCTCCGCGTCTCCGCGCCTCCGCGGTGAAAGCATTGATGGCACCACGAGCGTACAAAGACAGAAGGGAAGCGTGTCATATCGGCGTAAACCCGGGGGCGGACGCTGTGCTTTAGTCGCTCTCCTCTTCTTGGTCGGTCGGTTTCTTGAAGTGGATCTTGGCGCGCTCGTTGTGCTCCCGAATCTCCTTTTCCCGCTGCTCCACCATGGCGAGGTACTCGCCGCGCACCAGATAGGCGCGCTTGCTGGCGGCCACCTTTTTGCAGTACTCCCCGATCACGCTGGAGACCAGCTTCATCTCGGTGGCGTTGCGGTTGCGCTCATCGCTGATCTGCAGCAGTTGTGACATCTCTTCCTTCCACGCCTTGGGCTTATGCTGCAGGATGATACCGGCGGGCACCATGATCATCGCCAGCGGCACGGTGTAGAGCGAGAGCCCGACGATGATCATGCCGTTCATCGCCGAGGCGTAGCCCTGAAAATGGAAGGCGTGGCCGGCGGCGGAGATGGCGAGCATCGCCACCCCGCTCATGATGATCATCCCGCTGTCCCCGGCGTCGCTTTGGGCGTTGCCGATCAGGCAGGCCACCACCGTGATCATGGGGATCACATAGAGCGAGAAGATGTAAAACAGATGCAGCCGTTTCTGTTTGGTTTCGATTGCCGCGCGCGCTTTCTTGATCTGCTCGTGAGTAGGTGGGTTTCCGGTAATCGAGAAACGCATGGTAGCTACAGCTCCTTCGGTATCTTAACGCTCTGGGCGGGTGGCGCGTTTGCGTTCGTGCTCTTTGAGTAACCGCTTGCGGATCCTGAGTGACTTGGGGGTGATCTCCACCAGTTCATCATCGGCGATGAACTCGATAGCGCGCTCCAAGGTTAGCTGCAACGGCGGGACGAGGTCAATGGCATCATCCTTTCCTGAGGCGCGTACATTGGTCAGCTTTTTCTCGCGTACCGCGTTGACAACCAAGTCGTTTTCACGGCTATGGATGCCGATGACCATCCCTTCGTAGAGGCGGGTGCCGGGGCTGATGAAGAGCTTGCCCCGCTCCTGAATCTTCCACAGCGCGAACGCCACCGCCTCGCCGTCGCCGATCGAGATCAGCACCCCGTTGCTGCGTGACGGCAGTACGCCGGCATGGGGGCGGTAGTCGTGGAACACATGGTGCAGCACGCCGGTGCCACGGGTGTCGGTGAGGAACTCGGAGGTGTAGCCGATCAGCCCGCGGGTGGGGCAGATGAACTCAACGCGGGTGGTGCCGTCGGAGTTGGGCTCCATGTGGGTCATCTCCGCCCCGCGCTTGCCCAGTTTTTCGATCACCGCGCCTTGAAACTCGCTCTCCACCTCGACGGTGACATGCTCAAACGGCTCCATCTTGACGCCGTTCTCCTCGCGGAAGATGACGCGCGGGCGGGAGACCGCCATCTCGAACCCCTCGCGGCGCATATTTTCCAGCAGGATGCCGATATGGAGTTCGCCGCGGCCGGAGACAAGGTAGAGGTCGCCCTGATCGCTCTCTTCCACCCGCATGGCGACATTGGTGCGCACCTCGCGCATCAGCCGGTCGCGGATCTGGCGGGTGGTGACAAACTTGCCCTCCTGACCGGCGAGCGGCGATTTGTTGACATGCAGCTCCATGGTGAGGGTGGGCTCGTCCACGGTGATCAACGGTAGCGGCTGCGGATTGATCGGGCAGCCGATGGTCTCTCCGATCTGGATATGCTCAATGCCGCAGACGGC